>SMXV01000126.1 GCA_004356175.1 Acidobacteriota bacterium | reverse complement strand
TTTCGGGCGGTCGAGCGAGCGGGGTCAAACGAGGGTCAAACGGCTGAGTTGGCATCTTCGCTTGCCGAGCGGACCAAGTCAGGCGAAAAGATCTATCAACTCAACCGCAGCGAACATTCGTCGGGGCCGCCCTTTGCGCCTTCGGGCAAAAGCTCGCTCGCTCAAGACACCGGCTTCCTCGAGTCGCACCAACGTCGCCGAGGATCCGACGACATGAGATCAGGTTCACCGCGATAGGGTTGTTCAGTCATCGCCTCCTCCTGACTGGTAGAACATTCTTGCTATCTGACGGGGGTTCTTTCCCAATTCGAGGCAGGCGCTGATCAACGCCCGCTCATCGTTCGGGAGGTCGTGTTTGGTCAATTCTCTCTCGACTCGCGAGTCGATCGGGAAAGAGTTACCTCCGACGCAGTCTCGGACGAACACGCTCAGGGTCTTCCATCCCGAAGCCTGATGGTCTGCGATGATCGCATCGAGCGCCGGCATTGGATCGGCTGGAGAGGCCGATCGCGATAGCTCTCGAAGGTTCTCTGTGTATTCGGCCATCGTCACGTTCCTGTCTTGCAGGATCTCGCCCATCTTGGCCAGCCGTCGAGACATCCAATTCGATCTGAGACCTTGGTAATCGGGCATTCCGGGAACGAAGTTCCTCATGTCCCGCTTTGCCGCATCGACGAAGAGCGAAGGGAAGTATTTGCGGATGTGGGTCCGCTGGCCGTCGAGTGTCATCTCTCCGTAGAGAGTGCTGATGAAGAACCACTCGTCGGGGGTGACACCCTTAGGTTCGGCCCAATCGAGAGGCTGATCGGATCCGTCGAGCCAGGTGCGTAGCTCCTGGTCGGTTTTCTCATCTTCCAGCCGAAAGTCGGCATATCGATCTTCGAGAAGCCGTACCGCCTCTCTGAATCGGTCCATCTCGTTTTCGGTTAGCGAACTCATGTCAATCCTCCCTCTCGTTGTTCTCTACGCCCCAAGGTCAGCTTGCTCCCCTCTAGGTTCCGTGCCTATTAAAGGCCTCCTGCCACTCCTCTTGGCCCCGGGCTCCTGACAAGACTGGTTCGCCGTCAACAAAAACGGCAGAGTCCACTACTCCTCCTCATGTAGAACCATCAAATCATGGCAATGAATCGGCGAGTTGCTCGTCAGGCTCAACCTATCGACATGCCCCGAAGTACTCGCGACCGGAAGTGCGAGGGACGCTAGCGGGCGTCGATCTCGGGCCACTGAGATCCTCCCACAGCCAGCCACTCTCTTATGGCTGATGTGGCTTCGACGTCTCCGCGGTTGTAGTCGAGGATCCATTCCCTCGCCGCTTCTGCGGATTTCGAGTCGTCAGCAACAGCCTCGTCGTACTTGACCATGGAGAGTCCTCCCCCGGGGTCGCCGACATCCCATTCGAATCCGGCCAATGGAGCGATCGACTTGAGGCCGACAGACCCTCCGGTCATCCAAGAGGTCTCGAAAACTCGTTTCAGGTCGACCCAGACGTCGGATTTGATGAGAATCTCCACCTGTTCCTCGAGGCGACTATTGGCGGCTCCTGAGATACGACGGAGATGTTAGTTCTCGGCTGGTTCATGCCAGACGTAGGCCTTTATGGTCAGCCCATTCTCTTTCGCCCGATCTTGTTGAGCGGGTGAGCCAACTCCACATTGCGAGGAACACTTCAAGTTCCACTTCGTCGTCTATCGGCTCCCAACGTCACAGTCAAAACCGACTGTCCAATACCGATCATGCCGGACGAATGTGACAGAAACGACTGCTGTCAAATATTCTTTGGAGGGGACTTTGCAATACGAATTGAGGTCAAGGCTCGGGTTCAGCGTTGACTGCCAGGTACTGCCCGTCACGTCTGAGCTTTTTCGATTTGAGGAGGCTCCGAACAGCCTTGTCGAGTCCTTCTGCAATATCTGGTCCTCGACGCTGCCACCCGAACAGCCGGGCAGATGCTGCGGTCAGTTCGTCGCTGGTCGCGCGTTTGGAGTCACCGACCAGGTTGACTACGGCAAGCCGCAGCTCCTCCATTGATATCTCGTCTATCGACCGACGGGTGGCCGGATCCTCCGTCGGCATTCGCACTCGTAGCTCATGGTCGGGTTTGCGCCATAAGAAGTGTCGACGATCTTCGCGCACCGATGCCGAAACTCTCAACAGTGACATATCGAAGTTCTCACGAATCTTGCGACCCGCCCGTCCAACTCCCCAAGCCTCCCTCAGGCGGCGCAGGACCACCTCTTTTGCGACCGGACCCTCGACGTTGACCACGGCCGCGATCGCCACGGCCATCTCGGGTAGGGCTGCGGCGTCGCTCATCTTGTAGTACCTGGGGATTGACGGATTGGAAACTTCATATGCGACAACCCATTCAGGGTCGCCGTCGAAATCGATGTCTAGTAGCTCGGGCTCGATCTTGGGCGAAGGCTTCGGGATTGTCTCTGGGCGTTGGCGGTTTGTCCGAGCTGCTTCGATCGCCTCGGCCAGTCGCTTCTCCTCCAGTTCCCGGTTCTGGTACCAAGATGTGCCCCAGATCCTGTGGAGGTTCCATCCGAGCCGTTCCAGCACTTCCTGTCGCAAGCGATCACGATCGCGAGCCACCCTTGACGAGTGGTACATCGCTCCGTCGCATTCAACCCCGATGAGGTACCGGCCCGGCGCAGCGGGATCGGAGACGCCAAGGTCGACCCGGTAGCCGGCCACTCCGACCTGTGGCTTCACATCGAATCCCAATGACCGAATGACGCGAAGGACCTCTTCCTCGAACGGGCTCTCGGTGTCGAGGTCGGAATCTCCGATATCGAGTGCAAGCGCTGATATTCCCCGCTCGGCAAATTCAAGGTACCTCTGGAGATGTCTTGGGCCGGCGCTGCCTGTCGATCGGAAGTCGTCGGACCTGATTGAGCTGACGATCTCCACTCTGCGGCGGGCACGCGTTATCGCGACGTTGAGGCGGCGCTCTCCTCCTGGTCTGTTGAGAGGGCCGAAGTTCATCGTAATCTTGCCCATTTCGTCGGGGCCGTAACCGATTGAGAAGATGATGATGTCCCGTTCGTCGCCCTGGACACTCTCGAGGTTCTTCACAAAGAATCCACTGAGGCGATCCCCTTCGAAGAACTGCTCAAGGTCTGGATGGTTCCTCCGCTCCTGGTCGACGAAGTACTCGATCGTGGATGCTTGAGCCTCGGAGAAGGCGACAACACCGAGCGTTAGGTCCGGATGTTGGCGAGCGTGGAATAGGACCCGGTCCACGACCACTTTGGCCTCGACGGGGTTGTCGCGGGCTCCTCCTCTTCGGTACTCGCCGTCCTCGACATGGAACAACTCAATCCCCACATCGGGGGCATGGTCCAACGCCCCCGGAAACGTTATGAGGTTCCCGTCGTAAAACGAGTAGTTGGAGTAGGTGATCAGTGACTCATGCTGACTCCTGTAATGCCAGCGCAGGGGGAGGGACTCCATCCCACCCGCCTTGGCGAGGTCTAGGACGGACTCGAATTCGTCGATCTGATCCTCCTCATACTCATCGCCGCCGTCCATTGACACACGTTGAAAGAAGTTTGTTGGAGGCAGCTGTTTTTGATCGCCGGCAATGACCAACTGCTGGCCTCGGTAGACGCAATTGACTGCGTCTGATGGTCTCACCTGGGAGGCCTCATCAAAGATGACTATGTCAAAGGTGACGTCGGGTGTCAGGAACTGACTGACCGATAGCGGACTCATCATGAAGCAGGGTTTGAATGCTTGGACCACGTCTTTCGTCTTCTCGATCAGGTCCCGGACCGGCATGTGACGCCGCTTCTTCTGCCCCTCTCTTTCAATGATTCCGGCAGGTCCTAGTCGGGACCGAGGCAGCCGATCATTGACCGCCCGCATGACTTTGGCGGCGCCCGCGTCGAGCACTTCCTGGTCGAGGTTCCGGAATTCCTCTACAAAAGCGTCTCTATCTTGGGACCGTGTATGCGCCAGGCGTTCGTCCTCATCGAGGATCTCATCTACCCAGGCTTCGAGGGTGGCCCTCTCGATAGTTGGAACTAGGTTGACAGCCGGGATCGCATTGTCGATCGCGGATTCGACCGCAGCGGCGAGCCCATGCCCTACAAGTGCGTTCCGTGCCCCTACGAAGGCTGACCACTCGTCAACGTCGGATAGAGTCTCAGAGAGAGTCTCAAGAAGGTCGCTTGCGCCGATGAAGCTTGCGTCTAAGTCGCCCGAAATTTCGTCGCCGCGTTCCCCAACAAACAGGCTTGTCACCGCATCACGCGCCCCTACCCAAGCCTTGTGACGGACATCTAGCAGACCAGGTTCTTCGTTTGATTCGAGGAGGCGCTGGGCGGTGTCGTCCTCAATTGGCGCATGCACCGCCGATCGCAGCGCTTCCGCCCACTCGATGTCGGCCGTGATCTTGTCCCAGTCTGAGTCGACTCCCGAGTACCTGACACCGATGAGTGTCCGGTCCGCTTCAAAGGAGCTGGAGACATCACTTTCGACGCCATGCACAACGTTCCGGTCGTTAAGCGTCTCGCTCACTTGCGACATCGTCAGACTTGTTCCTGCATTCCGCTCAACTGCGGTCTGTATCTGGGCAATCGCATTAATCGGACCCATCGAGTTGTGAAACCTGCGCCCGAGCTCAATGTAAGGGAGCGAAGAGATCTCGGAGTACGCCACCCCGAACACCTTCTGGTTCTTGGCGGCCCATGAATCGACGGCCGGGCCGAGGTCAGCCGCGACCCCCGATACGGAAGGATCCGCTCTCATGTCGCGAGCCAATTGTTTCTTGAATTGCTCACGGTCAACAAGCAAGTCCGCCGCCAGTTGTGTTGCTTTTTCAGCTACATGTATTGCGTCTGCAATGGAGTCGAAACTCGAGTCAACACCCAGGTAGTAGTGGTCTCCGAGGAGGTCCGCATAAGAATCCTCAGCTTGCTCAAGCCGCTCGGCCGTCTTCTTCCATTCAATGGCCTGGCTCAGAGCCGAGATGACGATTTTGGTGGTCTTGCCCTGTTTGGTGTGCTCGGCCAAAATCTTCTTGTCCGCCCGATAGGCTCCTCCCAGCTTGTTCAGGCCGCGATGGCTGGTCTGGAACCTCACCTGCAGGCTCTCGAGGTCAAGGTCCAGGACGGAGGACTGGAATAGGTCGTCTAACCGATCGGCGTTTTGTCGGTATTCGGCGACTGCGGATCCGAGAACTTCAGCAGCCTCAGTTACTCGTGGCAAGGACACGCCGTCGAGCCAATTTGATTCTGGCTTCGATGTGCTCACCGTCAACTCTGCCAATAAGAGCAAGTCTTTCGACTTGCCGATCGCAGATCCCTCTGGTTCGAAGCCGAACGCGACTGCAAGCGTCTCGGTTAGTTCATTCAGCCTCATGGTGGCTGTCGCGTTCGCCGTGTTGAACTCGCGAAGGGATCGGGCATCTTCTCCCGTTGTTGTATCACTGACCGGCCATCTGAGTTGGATGTCCTTCAGCCAGTCCCGTGCCTCTCGAACTGCCTCAGCATCTTCGGGTGACAGATCGCGCCAGTTGGGGCCCACAAGCGTCTTAAGGCTTAACACCGCCTGCTGATGTTCTTTGGTCAAGTCCTTCAGCTGACTGGACCGTGCAACGACGGGAGCCAGCGACTCTGAGGTCAGCCACGCCAGTGGGATAGGCCTCGAATTCTCAAGGATCTTCAAGACACTCACAAGATCATCCGCCTGATCGGGTGATTCGTTCCACCAGAGTTCCAGGAGTTCCGCAATGTCGCCGACACGATCACGCAGCGACTCAAGATTGGCCTGCGCCGTTTCGAGCCGCACGGCAGCGTCCCGCTTCCCCCCTACGGAGGAGAATCGCTCGTCTACTCCTCTCCAAAGAAAGTCGTCGCCCCGCAGTACCGGGCCCCAGGCTCGGCTCAGGTCGGCGGTCGCTTCGAGAATGGAGTTGTAGGTCCCGGTATCCAAATTGATGC
>SMXV01000002.1 GCA_004356175.1 Acidobacteriota bacterium | reverse complement strand
GGAACAAGCAGAACGGGGACGCCGCCAGAACGTGTCACGCTGTCGATGTAGGTGTGTGTCACGAGCTGGCTGGGAATCATACCGCCGGACGATTTCACGATCTGGGGTCGCGTGGTGATACCAATGACTGGCTGCATGGCGGCAGGATAGTGTCCGACAGTGGTCACACGACCGTCATCAATACGGCAAGTTCCCTATGCTTGGGTTGTACGCGGCCCGTCTGGCGGGTTCAGCGTTGTAACACCCCTACTTTGTAAACGAGGAACACCCGGATGGGTTCTGTCATAAAGAAGCGCCGCAAGAAAATGAGCAAGCACAAGTACCGCAAGCGGCTCAAGGCCAATAGGCACAAGCGCAAGAAGTAGAACGAAGAGAAGCCCCCACCAACCCGGGGGCTTCTCTTACGATCCGCCTCTCCTGTCGACATGTGTTCTGCCGGTCGGTTTTCGCTGCGGCGTTCGGGCGTAGTATGTCTCGATGCTTTCCGATCAACGCCACCTGTTCGCTGTGCCCTCTGACGTTGCCTACTTCAACTCGGCGTATTTCGGTCCGCGTCTCAGGTCCGTCACGGACGCCGGACGTGCAGCGATCGACCTGACCGGCGCGCCGTGGACGGTTCAAGCCTCAGTATTTTTCGATCCCGTGGAGCAACTGCGCTCGACCGTCGGAGCCTTGTTCGGAGATGACAGCGAGGGTATCGCTCTTGTGTCCTCCGTGTCTTACGGAATCGCCGTTGCCGCGGCGAACCTCACGATTGGGAAAGGTCGAACCGTCGTGATATTGGCGGAACAGTTTCCCTCAAATGTGTATGCGTGGCGAGCAAAGATTGAGAGGGAGGGCGGAGACATTGTGACCGTACCCCGGTCCACGAACGGGTGGACCGAGGCAATACTTGATGCCATTGACTCGAACACTGCGGTCGTGTCGATACCTCACTGCCACTGGACTGATGGGACGCTGGTCGATCTCGAAAGAGTTGGTGTCGCTGCAAGGGGAGTTGGGGCGGCTCTGGTTGTGGATGCGAGCCAGTCGTTCGCTGCAGTACCCCTGGACGTGAAGTCTGTCCAACCCGACTTCGTTGTTTCGGTTGGCTACAAGTGGCAACTTGGCTACTACGGCCTCGGCTACCTTTGGGTCGCCGAACAGCACAGAGGGGGCGTGCCGTTGGAGGAGGGATGGGCAACGCGCAAGAACGCCGACGACTTCACCGCTCTCGTCGACTATGTCGATCAGTACGAACCCGGTGCTCGCAGGTTTGATGTCGGCGAGCGGTCGAACTTCGTTGGTGTCGCAATGTCGAACGCGGCGACACGTCAGATTGCCGAATGGGGAGTAGCGAACGTGGCTGAGACGCTCGGTAGCACTACATCCGACATCGTACGCCGCGTTGCAGAGCTTGGCTGGTTCGCTGTGCCGGACGATCAGCGGTCTGGACACCTCATTGGCATACGCCACCCAAACGGTCTCCCGGATGGATTTGCTGATCGATTGGCGAGCGCGGGCGTGTCACTGAGCGTTCGGGGGGACTCTGTACGGATAGCGCCATACCTTCACACAACGGATGATGACATCGAGCGCCTGATTCAGGTTCTTCGGTAACAGCGTCCTGGCGCGCCTGATCGCCAAGCCATACACACCCATACTGACCCACGCCGCTAGATGAGTGTCACAGCTGCTGCGAAAATACCGATGGCCAGCAACATGATGACCCCTTGCAGCATGCCGCGAATCGCAGGCGACGAACGTCGAGCCGTGAACTGATGCAACCCGGCAATGGCAATCGATAGAACGACGAGGGTGCCCTTCAGGCCGAAGTCGGACCACGGGAGGCCGATCTTCGTGTACATCCTGATTCCTGTGAGAACAGCCACTGCCATAGCGGACCATGAGATGACACCGAACCGTCCTGCCATTGCTCGCAACACGTCAGTCTGGACATCGGCCTTGCGTGCAGCCTGAATGATGAAGCCAAGGACGATAAGGCCGCCTGTCCATGTTGCGGCGGCCAGAAGATGAACCCACTTGAGGATCTCGAACTCTGTCACTGGTGTCAGCCGTTGCCTTCGAGAAACTTGACGATCTCGTCAACGAGTTCTTCCGACCCAGCGGGGTCAAGATTTGGCGATGTCTGTAGGTCTGGCTCTTTGGCGGGATCAAGCAGTCTTCCCAGGAAGGGTTCGTCATAGGTGTCGAGCTCTTCAAGAAAATCAGCGATATCCGAGCCCGCTTCTTCGAGGGCAGTGTCGACCTTCTGGGTGTACGCGGCGTCCAACGCGATGAGTTCCGCTGTGTTGATGTGGAGGTTCGTGATGTCTGAAATCTTCTCGATCATCGCGAGGACGGCCTTGGGATATGGGTTCCCGCCGAGGTATGGAGGTGTTGCCGCCCACATGGACAGCGACCGGATGCCGATCTCCTTGCACGCTTCCTGGACAACACCGACCATGCCCGTTGGCCCGTTGTATGTTGCCGAGTCGAGACCACTGCGCACGACGCTCACAGCGTCCGAACCGACGCCCGAAAGGCGAACAGGGTCTCGGTGGCTGACTGCACCGACATACGCACCAGCGAAGAGAACCTCCTCCACGCCAATCTCGGCAAGGGTTTCAGCTATTGAAGACGCAACAGCTTTCCAGTGAAAGTTTGGCTCGGGTCCGGCGACGACGACGAAATCTCTGTCGTCTTTGGGTCGTTCGATTCCGGTGAACGTGACGGTCGGCCAGCGGAGGGACTTGACAACGCCATCCCGAATGTTGGCAATGGGCCGATGCTGTTGAAAGTCGTATAGAGCGTCCGGTTCGACATGTGCGAAGACATCTGTGGAATCGTGCGCGTTGAGGATGAACTCGGCCGAAGTTGAAGCGACGTCACACGCATCGTTCCATCCGCCGAAGGCAATAATCGCAACCGGTCTTCGCAGGTTCGGCGAGTGGTGCATGGCGACGAATTTCATTCCGTGAGGGTACTAAGGCTGGGAAGTTGCTTGGCGAAACGAAGAGCACTTTTTTCGCAGTGGATGGGTTGCCAACTTCTGGCACGCCTCGGGTCTGCCGCCGCTTGCTACCTTATGTGAACCTTGTCGAATCACGAATCTTCACACCTATCGGACCCGAGCACCTCGCTGCGTCGAACACTCGGGTTGTATGCCGTTCTGACGATTTCGGTCGGTGCCATGATCGGATCCGGAATTTTCGTCCTGCCAGGTCTCGCGTTCAAGATCGCTGGCCCCTCAGTGATCCTCGCGTTTTTCCTTGCAGGGCTCGTCGTTCTGCCGGCCGCCATCTCGCAGTCAGAGATGGCAACAGCGATGCCAGAGGCCGGTGGGACCTATCTCTACATCGACCGCGCCATGGGTCCACTCATGGGCACCATTGCGGGTTTTGGAGTCTGGTTCTCCCTCGTGTTCAAGGCATCGTTCGCACTCGTCGGACTCTCCGCGTATCTCGAGTTTTTCGTGGAGCATCCGGAGCGGCCTCTCGCTGCTGTGCTTGCGATCCTGCTGGTGGCGCTGAACCTCAGAGGTCTACACCAAACAGCGAAATTGCAGTCGATCCTCGTAACGATCGTCCTTGCACTGCTGGCAGCGTTCATCATCTTCGGAATGCCGAACACCCAGCCGGAACGCTTCGAACCGTTCCTGTCCGAGGGGCTGCAGGGTCTGTTCTCGGCTACGGCAGTGGTCTTCGTCTCTTACATCGGTGTCACCAAGGTTGCCAGTGTCGCCGAAGAGGTGAAACGGCCCGGCCGCAACATTCCGCTGAGCATCCTCACATCAGTGGGTATTGCACTGGTTCTCTACCCGGCGGTGGTGGCCGTAATGGTCGGGGTAACCCCGGCAGCGGAGCTCGCTGGTACCGAGACCCCCATCCTCACTGCGGCGGCCCAGTTTCTCGGAACCTATGGTCAATACATCGTTGCCGGCGTTGCAGTTCTCGCCCTTCTTTCGATGGCCAACGCTGGTGTTATCGCGTCAGCCAGATATCCGTTTGCAATGGCACGAAACTCCCTTGCCCCTCCCTTCCTCGCCAAGATTGGCAAGAAGTCAGGAGCGCCGGTTGCTGGAATCACGGTCACCGGCATTGCGCTCATCCTGCTTGTTCTTTTCGTTCCCCTCATCGAACTGGCCAAACTGGCATCGGCGTTTCAGCTCCTTGTATTCGCTCTGGTGAATCTTGCTTTGATTGCGTTCAGGGAGAGCCATCTCGATTGGTACAAACCTGAGTTTCGTTCACCCTTCTATCCGGCGCCGCAGGTGTTCGGCATCGTTGCATCTCTTCTGCTGCTCACCCAGATGGGAATTGTTCCTCTCGTTGGTGCCATCGTCCTCGTGTTCGCAGGAGTGGGCTGGTACCGGGTGTTTGGAAAGTCGCGAGCTGTCAAGGAATCCGCCGCGAGAGATGCATTGCGTTTGCGGGAGAATGCCCGGCTTGTTCAGAACAGCCGAGACGCGGTGACGACGGGGGGCCGCAAGCACGTACTTGTGCTGATTAGACGCCCAACTCGGCCAAGCCGGCAGCAGACGCTGTTCCGTCTGGCCCTCCGCCTCACGGACGCCGATGGCGGAAGGATTCACGTAATCAACTTTGACGCGCGGACGCGGGGCATGATTCCGACGGAGGCAGACCTTGCCAGGGCTGAGGAGCTCGGAATCACGGTGACGACCCAGCAGTACACGGATGAGGACCGGCGCGGGATGGTGCATCTGTTCGTAGAGCGTGAAGGCGTCGACCTGTTCATCGCTGATCTTCCCCAGGATGTGCGAGCCACACGTCACGTCACGCGGGACCTCCGTTGGTTGCGCGAGAACCTCGTCTGTGACTCTGTCTTCCTACGGAACCGCTCCGTCGAGGACATTGACCGAATCGCGATTCTGGGAACTGGCGGCCCGTACGATCCAGTGAAAATCGGTATAGCGGACCACATTGCGCGCTATGAGGACGCATCAGTGCGATTCGTGCATGTGACTCCAGTCGATGCGCCTCCTGCTCTTGCGGAATCGATCCACGAATATCACGAGCAACTCGGCGAGATTCTCACCGTCCCATGGGACGACAGGGTCCGTCCAGCCGACGACCTCGTCAAGACGTTGACACGGTTCTCGCGTGGCGCAAACCTCGTGATTCTCGGCGCCCCATCGCACCGCTTCCATGTCGTCACAGATCTCGCCGACCGCATTGCAGAGTCCCTCGACTGCCCCGTGCTCCTGGTCCACACCCCGACCCTCGAACGGCCCGGCCTCCTGACTCGCGGGATCCAGTGGCTCATCAACTGACGGCGCAGACTTCAGTTCATTGACTGCGAGCTGATGGCGAGCTGCGCTAGCTCGTAGTGCGAGGGAATACGAGGATAGGAAGACACAGGGTCATCTTCCGGTCTTCCCGTCGTACTGCGTACTACCGCAAACGCAGCTGGTTCGCCGCTGTAGGTACTGAAGCAACCCCCAAGGGGAGCCGCGTCAGCGTGGGTCGTAGCGGCGGAGGCGGACTGAGTTCGCGACGACTGAGACGGATGAGAACGCCATTGCCGCGGCGGCGATCATTGGATTGAGGAATCCGAGTGCGGCGAGGGGGATTGCGGCAGTGTTGTAGCCGAATGCCCAGAACAGGTTCTGCTTAATCGTCCGGAAGGTCCTTCTGGCAAGGCGGATGGCGGTAACCGATGTTGCGGGATCGCTCGACATCAGCACGACGTCTCCAGCTTCAATCGCTACGTCCGTCCCAGAGCCAACGGCCATTCCGAGGTCCGCAACAGTCAGCGCAGGCGTGTCGTTGATTCCATCACCGACAAACGCCACAACTTTGCCACTCGCCTGCATTGCGACCACTGCTTCCGACTTTTCACCAGGGAGCACTTCGGCTACGACCTGATCAATACCGATCATTGCAGCGATGCTGTCTGCGGTCTGTTGCGAGTCACCCGTCAACATTGCGGTGGTCACGCCGATCTTGTGGAGGTCCTCAATGGCTTTTGCCGCCGTTGGGCGGACGGTGTCGGCGACGCTGACAACACCGCGCACTTCGTTGTCCCAGCCCACCATGAATGTGGTGTTGCCCTTCGCCGCGATCTCCTCGAAGCGGGTGCGCCACGAGTCCACCCCCGAGAAGGCGTCGTCGACGAAGAGCGCTGGTTTGCCGACAACGACCGATCTCGATGCCACCGTGCCTCGTGCGCCCATGCCTTGGACCGATTCGAAGTCAACAACTTGTTCGAGTTCAATGTCGTGTTCCTCAGCACCGAGCGCGACGGCTTTGCCTATGGGATGCTCAG
>SMXV01000125.1 GCA_004356175.1 Acidobacteriota bacterium | reverse complement strand
TGGGGACCTCGTCGGCCACACGCCGCAGACTTTCAACGACGTTGGCGGCGGATTCCCGCTTATCGACATTCGAGGGTCTGTGCAACGTGGCGACGGCGTAGCGGTCGGGTAGCTCGAAATGCGACTTTGCCCCTTCGGTGTCCAAAACGTCCCGAAACCGCAGAAGAGTGTCAATCATCGGGTTGCCCACGAAGTGGATTCCATCCCCGCCTATACCCTCTCGTATGAGGTGATCCTCCGCTTCAGGACTGGTGGTGAAATGAAGGTCCGACAGAGCGTCTGTCACCACGCGGTTGACCTCCTCGGGCATCTGGCGGTCGAAGCTGCGGAGACCCGCCTCCACGTGGGCGATTGGTATGTGGAGCTTGGAAGCCACCACGGCCGCGGCGAGGGTGGAGTTGATGTCTCCATAGACGACAACCCGCTCGGGCGAGGTCTCCAGGAACAACTCCTCGAGCGCAACCATCAATGCTGCCGTCTGGCGAGCGTGGCTTCCCGAGCCGATTCCAAGGTTGCGATCTGGCTCCGGCATCCCCAGCTGGTCGAAGAAGATGTCGGACATTGCCGCGTCGTAGTGCTGCCCGGTGTGGACGAGCATGGGCGGTGCCTTGTGTGCCCTCAGCGCGGCCACCACCGGAGCGGCCTTCATGAAGTTCGGGCGAGCGCCGACGATGTGGATATGCATCAACGATCCCTCGTGATTTGTTCGCGCAGCGCCGAAAAGAAGCGCTTCGAGACTATGGGGCCGGTGAGGCTTGAAGCCACTTCGAGCGCCTTCTCGGGCCTGAAGCCCTCCAGGAATCCACGAACGGATCCGAGAGCTTGACGGAGACCATCGGATGAGCCCGGCTCGTAGCCAACGCCGAGGCCTTGGTCCAAGAAGTGACGGAAACTGCCCGTTATAGGAGCGACGATCGGAACTCCAAAGCTCAACGCCAGGAGAGCGGCGCCGGAGTTGAGACTCGCCCGGTAAGGGAGAACTGCGGCGTCCAGAGCCGAAACCACAGTCGCGATCTCGGTATCATCAAGTCTTCTTGGCAAAAGATCGATGTGATTGGCACGTTGCAATTCGGTAATTAGGTGTCTTGACGCTTCGTCTCTGCCAGGTATGCCTGCAACCAAGGCACGTAAGTCAGGATTTCGTTGCATTTCGTGCTCGACAGCCAACGCAAACTCGCTCAGCCCCTTGTAGGGCTGGATAGATCCGACCATCCCCACCACGAGATCTGATGGCTCGTACCCCAGCTCAAAGCGAGCCAAGGGTCGCTCCATGAAGTTGGGATAGGCACCCACATAAGAGGGATGAGGAACCTCAATGACCTTCTCTTCTGGAAGGCTGTAGTGCGCTGAGGTCTCAACAATGGTGTCGCCGGCCATTACGTGCACGACGTCAACCAATTCAGCGAGCTCAGCTCGAAGCCGTGCTTCTACGCTCGGATAGGGGCAGCGATGTGGGAGGACATTGTGAACAGACCAAACGACATATACGCCTTCGCTGCGAAGATCGTGCAGTTCTTGGATGAATTCCGTTACCCGTTTTGACGCGTCCTCCTCGTCAATGGACTCTGCCAGGACCTCGGATGTCCAATGGAGATGAAGAATGGCCCTCGCCCCCATGGCGCTTGCCACTTTCAGTGCCCCGAAGTCTGAGCGGCGAACCAGGCCGACCGGTGCGAACCCGGAGGCGTGGGCTCTGCTGTACAGGAGAGCCTGATAGGGGTTCATCCTCGCAACAGGATGAAATCCGATCACCCACCCACCATCCCTATCTCCAACGGTCCGCGCTGCCCTCGAAACATTCGCCGCCGCTGGAAGGGAATCAGGCACTATCGTCATCTGCTTCCCAAGACTTGTCTGAGGATGTGTTCGTATCTGATCACATTGGACTCGACTGTTCTTTCCTCGAGAATCCAGGTCTTCGCATTGGTAGTGAATCTCGACATCGATTCCTCTGAGTCCAGTAGCGCGGCCGCCGTCTTCGCAAGGGATTCAGGATCACCGGATGGGAAAACCTCCCCTCGTTCCCCTGGTGCGACCAGCTCCCTGAGGGCCGGGAGATCGGCTGCTATCACTGGAATCTCCATCGCCATTGCCTCTAGGGGCTTGAGCGGGGTAACAAGGCGCGCTGCGCGGTCATCGACTCTCGGAACCACGAACACGTCGATCAGGGCGTAGTGATCTTCAATCTGTTCGTTCGGTATATGACCCGTCAATACGAAGTGCTCTTCAAGTCCGAGAGCATTCACAAGCCCCTCCAGATGCTCTCGCTCCGGACCGTCTCCCACGACGAGTCCGACGACATCCAACCCGGAGTTCCTGAGAATTCCTACCGATTGGATCAGGTTATCGATCCCCTCGCGCGCTCCAAGATTCGAGATGTAACCCAAAACCTGTCGGTTCCCCAGCCCATACCGCCTGGCCAGATCACCGGGTCTAGATCTCGGCTGAAACCGTCCGACGTCAACCACGTTTGGCACGACAGCAACCTTGTCAAACGGCACCCCACGCAAAATGATCTCTTCGCGCATCGCCTCCGCGATCGTGATGACCAGGTCCGCAGCGAGAAGGCATCGGGTCTCCTGGTCATGTCTCCGCTGGTAGTACTCGCCTTCTTCGCTACGATCGAATTCGGGAGTCCAGGTGTGCTCCAAAAAGCTGCGCATCTCATAAATCATCGGTACGGATAGATACTTGGCCACGGCCAACCCGACAAGGGCGGTCTCATAGCCCCGATACCCGGACCCGGCTTGAATGACCGCCGGATTGATCCGACGGCAAAGCCGAGCGGTCAGCGTCGCCTGGTCCGACAGGATTTGATCGTATGGGATCTCGCGCGTCCTGTATGTGGGTCCGAGATCAAGTCGGTGATGGGTAATGCCATCGATGACCTCCTCTGCGGCGAAGTCCTCAAACCCTTGGTTTCTTGGGAAACCAAGGGAGGTGACAACAATCGGGTTGAACCCCGCGCTTCTTTGAGCAAGCAATGTCATCTGACTGCGAATCGTGTAGCCCCGCTCAAAAAACGGCAGCGATTCCTTGAGTATGTGAAGAATGGAGTTCGGAGCAACACCAGCGCCATCATGGGCGCCGAGGCTCACCGTGGGAAGCCAGTTCGGATCAGTCTCTCTCAGTCGACCTTCCAGTGTGCGAGCTTGATTACGCAAGCGGGGATCATCGCGACCAGCAAGCGCAAGCCGAACACTGGTCAGTGCCTGCGACAACTCGCCGAGCTTGATATAGAAATCCCGTCTCAGGAGCTGAACATCGGGGGACGTTGAGACATCCGAAGGCAGCGATTCGAGAGTCTCCAGACCTTGCTCGTAGTCCCCGGACTCCAAGTGCTCGCGAGCAGCGGCCAGGTCCTCGGCGTGCTCGCCTGCATAACCATCTGACTCACGGCGCAGCTCGGCGAGTTTTCTCTCGATACTCGACACATCCGGCATCGACGGCAGTGGTTCTTTGGTCGTTACCAACCGTAAGAGATCGCTCAACAACCGATCGAGCCGAAACGGAGACCTTCTCCACCGCCCAAGCACACCGCCGAGCATCCACCACCTGCGTGCTCGAAGCCGCTGGAGTTTCCCAGTAGCGACCAGCCGCCCCTGCTCGGATTGCAGCCCCTGCATCTTCTCAGCATGCAGCCAGCTCCTCAGCCTTCCCACCTCTTGGTCGAGTTCTTCTGCGCGGCTCTTCCAGGCCGAAGCCGATTCGCGAACGGAGCCGAGTTCTAACGTCAGCATCTCAAGTTTCGACTCGAGGTCTCTGTTCCGCGAGGTAAGGTCAGCGCTTACTTTGGCAAGCTGCGTGGCTTGGTCTCGCCAACCCTCCAACTCTTTCTTCTGTGCCGCAAGCTCATTCTTCTGTGCCGCAAGCTCATTCTTCTGTGCCGCAAGCTCATTCTTCTCATCGGCGAGCGTTTTCGCGCGAAGTCGCCATCTCCGTCCGCTTTGCTGGGGCGTTTGCTGCCAAGCATCTAGCTCTCGTTCGGTGACCGGAAGTGCCATAACTGACGCAGCTTGCCCGGCCAACCGAACGTTGTGCCAAGCATCGCCAGGAACCGACATGGGTGCGCCCATATGCTGTGCTTCTGGCTCATACCCCCATCTCTTCATCTCATCGCCGGTCCGCCACTCGATTGCCGCCACCGACACCTCATCGACTTCATCCCTCCACTGCTGCGGCAGAGGGACCACGGGCTTGAGAGCTTTCGTTTTCCACCACTCGGCTTCGGCAAACAGTTGGGAGGTGCCGGTCACCCGTCCAGCGATGCTGACTGCATCGTCACGTACACCGATGATCTCGGCCATCTGCCTTGTGATCGCTGCCGGATCTGTCACCAGATCCTCGTATCGAATGATCATCACCCGTTCGCCGAACAGGCGCTGCGCATCTTCGAGTATCCGAGAATGCTCAACCCACTTCTCCGCGAAAGCCCAAGGATCTCTGATACCCCGCGGCACAGTGAGGTGCGAGCGGTAAACCTCTCGTGGATCCCTGACAATGCCGATCACTGAGAGTTCAGGAACCGCCCTCAAGAGTTGGATACACCAGCGTGTGTGATCGGGTGTCTTCTCGCCAAGATGTGAGACTCCAGCCGGGGACAACGACGACACAAGCGCAGAAAAGAGATCCCAAAGGTAGGTCTGGTCCCCAAGACGACTGGCAATGTCGGCTGGATTGACATCGAGACCGCGGGACGACTCCAACGAGGAGTACCGGGAGATGGCCTTGATTGCCGACGCTCGATCCAGCGGAAACTCGTACCCATCTGCCAGAGAGGCGGCGTGGCGCCAGAAGTGGGTCTCGGGTGGAACCCAAACTGAGGGGAGTTCCGAAAGAAGCCTTTGCAGGAGTGTCGTCCCCGATCGCGCCATTCCAACGATCAGAAACGAGACTCTCTGGGCATTCAGAGACTCAGGCATTTATCTGACGCTTTGTCAATGGACCTAATCCGTGAGTCCACCAGCGAAGTGGACGAACAAGCTGGTTCTGGTTTTCCGGTTCGGGGCTCTCAAACAATCATCCATCAAACTACGTCGTCAGGCACCATCGCCCTTGACACGGGATACGTCAAGTCAGGATGACCCGTTTCTTGGAGGCTGTCGCGAAAGTTTTCCGAGCGCGATCATGGGGGTGCTGGTTGCGTGAGTCGGCGGAGGAGGTAGCAGCTGTGAGCGGCCCATATGAAACCTTCGGTGACGACCAGGTCACGTTCGTAGTCGACTTGGAGGCGGCGGTTGTTCATCAGCCACGACCAGGTTCGTTCGATGATCCAGCGTTTGGGGAGGACCGCGAACCGATGTCGGTGGATACGGTTCACGACTTCGACGGCGACGTGGTGGGTACGGCAGTGCTTGATGAAGGTCTTTTTGAACCCGGCGTCGCACCACAGGCGGCGGAACCGGTTCGACCCCGGGCCTTGGCGGCGTCGGCGACCTTGGTGCCACCGGTGTTGTCCGAAGTGTTGGCGACGACGGTGACTGCCAACAGCAACCCGAGGGTGTCGACAATCCCGAATGTTTTACGACCCGAGATCTTCTTCCCGGCGTCATAACCCCTGATGTCGCCGGGACTGTGGAGGTTCCACGCACGGTGCGGGCATCGACAACCCCAGCCGACGGTTCGGCGTCCTGACCCTCTTGTTGGCGGACCGGCTGGGCGAGACGTCCGGCGATCTTCTCCCAGGTGCCGTCACGTGACCAGGTCAGGTGGTAGCGGTGCACGGTGTTCCAGTTCGGATAACACTCGGGCAGAGCCCTCCACTGACAACCAGTGGCCACCACATAGAAGATGGCGTTCACGATATCTCGCCGTTCCACCGTTACCGGCCGGCCCATTCGACCCGGTTTCCAATACGGAGCGACCAGATCAGAGATCAGATCCCACTCCTCGTCGGTCATGTCCCCATGTGTTGTCCGCCAGGTTTGTGCGTTGGTAACCGGTTTTGAATCCATCATCGGATTCTACGCGGTCACCCCACTCGACTCACGGTAATCCACCCCCTGAACAGCAAAAACTATCAGAACAGCCTCTTAGACGAATCGCCGTGGTGAACGAACTCGGCGTATCCCAGATCTGAACATCTCTCCTAGTATCGGATGATGCCAAGCCGAAGCACATTTGCTCTCATGAGAGAACTCGCAGAGCGACCTTCGACTTTCTGGCCCCACGAAGAGCGCTTCCACTCTCGCAACCGGCTGAAAGTCGAACGAGCCATGGCGCAAGCGCAGGCGCAGGCAGCCGTCCACGCAAACGAGTATGTGAAACGACTGGTCGACATCATTCAGCAGCGAGAACGACAACGGACGAGAAATCTACTGGCGATGAGCAGCGGTGGTGCCGGGAGTCACTATCTGGGGGAGCTCTTGAATGAGTTTCCAGGGTTCCAGACGACCGATGAGATCTACTTCCCACCTGCATATCTGGAGGAAGTCGATCGGTCCAATGACCCCGACGCCTGGATGGCTTTAGAATTCATCGATCTGCTTCACACCGGAAGAACCGATGACGACTTGGTGAACGCCACGGTTGTCAACATTGGACACTTCCGGTCTGACGCTCGGCCAGCCACTCTTCGCGAACTCGGGTATCGGCCGATGTTCCTCCTGCTGCTTCGCAACCCCTTCGACGTTGCACTGGGGCGAGCATTTCGAAAGGAGGCATACCGCTCTGAGGTCGATCCGACCGCATCCGACGACGAGTACCTCGAGAAGCAGGCCTCTTACACGGCCAACTTCCTGCGCCGAACCAGGCAGGAGAGATGGGATTTCGTCCTAAGATACGAGCGGCTCTTGAATTCACCGGTCGCCGTCTTGAGAGATCTGGCACATACTCTCGGTCAGGACTGGTCGCCCCAGCAGGTCGAGCGTGCCCTGGACAAGTACGACCCCAACCGGGGTCCGCAAGGTTCCCAATCCACAAACCTCAACACGAAACCGCGACAACCGGTGGAACCCCGTCATGCCGAGATTCTCCATCGAGCCTTGGATGATGTCGCACACACTCTCGGCTATGCGCCTCCCGATCGCGTTATGGCGTCGGCGCAACCCGCCAATGGCCACGCAATCCTATTGCCCCTCTACTCCGAGGAGTCCCAGTACAACGAGGAGCGATTCGAGGCGCTCCAGAGCCGTAAGATCAAGGTAATTCGCTCGCAGCCCGAAACTGCATTCGTCGACGATCCCACCTGGCAGGCTGACCCCGTGGGTAGCAGAACCTGGCGGCTCTACTACCACTCGTTGGCCTGGCTCCTCGCCCTGACCTGGGGTGCCGAT
>SMXV01000124.1 GCA_004356175.1 Acidobacteriota bacterium | reverse complement strand
GAGAAGGCTGCATCATTCGATCCCGTTTTCTCCGTGACATCACCGCTGCGTATCTCGAAGATCCAGAACTCAGAAACCTTCTGCTTAACGACTTCTTCAGGGAAGAGATCGCTCAAGCCCTCGGCGGTCTACGAAGTACTGTGGCGCGCGCTGCGATGTCTGGACTACCGGTGCCTGCGTATTCGTCCGCGCTGGCGTTCTACGATGCCTATCGCTCGAAGCGGCTGCCGGCGAATCTCACCCAGGCGCAGCGCGATTTCTTCGGCGCTCACACCTATGAACGCATGGACAGGCCACCGGGCGAGTGGTTCCACACGGAGTGGACGACCGACGTCGCGAGCGATAATGAGTAGTCAATGGCCGCACACAATGCCAGCACTCATAACTCCATTTACCAGCAACGGTCTCGTCGACATCGCAAAACATCGGCACAATGTCTCTGTCGCGATTTCGCAAAGTTCACAAGGGGTTCTTGTTGCCGGATCGACCGGTGAAGGCCCATACATTGAGCAGGGAGAGCGAACGACTCTCGTTTCTGAGGCTCGCTCCGTATCGACAGACCTCGTAATTATATGTGCAATCTTTGCTGAGACCGATCGACAAGCACACGCGCAAATCACTGAGGCAGCCGACGCTGGAGCGAACGCTGTCCTGGTTGTGACGCCAACGACTCTGATCAGAGGGCGCGACATCGCTGTTGCTGACTTCTTTCTACGCGTTGCTGACTTCTCTCCCGTGCCGATCCTTCTCTACACCGTGCCACCGGTCACCGGATACGAACTTCCGGTGCCGACGATTGCTGAGCTGGCCAACCATGACGTCATCAGGGGTATGAAGGACAGCGGCGGTGATCCATCTCGAGTCGGTGCGCTGAAAACGACCCTCAGCACGGGATTTCTTGTGTACGCAGGCAATTCGTCTGCCGTGCTTGAAAGCGCCCAGCTTGGTGCCCACGGTGCGATCACCGCAAGCGCCAACTACGCCGCAACAACACTTGATCGTGCTGTCGCTGGCGACGCAACGGCTCAGGATCGTCTCAACACCATCACCGCAATCGTGCAACACCATGGAGTTGCGGGGACGAAATTCGCGGCATCGTTGCAAGGCATGGAGATTGGGACAAGCCGCCTTCCGTTGCAGGCGATCAGTCCAGAGGCTGAGCAGTCCATCAGAGCAGCCTTCACCGACCTCACGTCGGCATCGCCTCAAAGCGACTGACCGTTGATCTTCGGACAAACAAGGTATCGACCCAATACCTGAAGCCACTGCATGAAGGTTGCGTCGATGATGCAGGTACCGTGCCGTCCGATGCACCTCGGAATCCGCAACGAACAATCCGCCACCGAAAACAGGGTTGCCGCTCCACCGATAACGGTGACCGCATTCATTGAACTCGGCTTCGATGTCACCGTCGAATCCGGTGCTGGCGGCGGAGCAGGATTCGACGACGCCTCATTTGTCGATGCTGGCGCGACAGTCGTTGAGAATCTGGCGGATGGCCCACCGCTGGACCTGCTCGTACGCATCTCTCCACCCACATCAAGTGATCGTGAGATCTTGGCAGACGGCTCTGTTGTCGTCGGTCTGATCGATCCGACGGCGAACGCCGACATGCTCTCCAGGTGGGGCGTTGACGGAATCACGTCGCTGTCAATGGAGATGCTTCCGAGGTCAACACTTGCCCAGTCGATGGATGCGCTCTCTTCCCAGGCAACATCCGCTGGGTACGCCGCGGTGCTGCTTGGAGTCACAACGCTGCGCCGGTTCATGCCGATGCTCGTCACCGCGGCTGGCACGATCCCACCGTCGAACGTACTCATTCTCGGTGTAGGTGTTGCCGGTCTTCAAGCAATTGCGACCGCAAAACGCCTCGGTGCCGTCGTGTACGCATACGACATCAGGCCAGAGACCAAGGAACAGGTCGAGTCGCTCGGTGGCAGGTTCGTTGAGGCTCCGACGATGAAGATGGACGAAGGCGGATATGCACGTGCCCTCGATGAGGAAACCGAACTCGCACAAAAAGCGGCACTTGCCAGTGCAGTCGAAGCCGCGGATCTGATTATCACCACCGCGCAGGTGCCTGGCCGAAAAGCGCCCAGACTCATCAGCAGTGAAATGGTCAGAGCCATGAAACCTGGATCAGTCATCATCGACATGGCGTCGTCGTCCGGGGGAAATGTTGAAGGATCACGTCCGGACGAGACCGTTGAAGTGGCCGGAGTGCAAATCATGGGCCCAACCGATCTCGCGTCAAGAGTTGCGACAGATTCCAGCCGCATGTTCGGCCGAAACGTCGCTGAGTTGGTGAAGCGAATGGTGACCGACGGTTCCATGGCTGTTGACTACGACGACCCGGTTGTCGGGCCGACCATCGTTGCGCCACAGAGGGACGGAGAGACATGAGCGACCAGTTCATCGTCGGCATCATCGTGTTCGTGCTTGCATCCTTCATCGGGTTCGAGATCATCGCGAAAGTTCCCCGGACACTTCACACCCCACTCATGTCTGGCGCAAACGCAATCTCGGGCATCACGATTGTCGGCGCGATATTGGCATCCGCCATGGGCAGCGGCACCTTTGCAGCGATCCTTGGCTTCCTCGCCGTGATGCTGGCAATGATCAACGTCGTAGGCGGTTTCCTTGTCACGGATCGCATGCTTGAGATGTTCAAGAAGATTCCGAGGAAGAGCGAGTCCGAGGAAGGACGATGACTGAACTCGCCTACCTCGCCGCCGGGGTGCTCTTCATCGTCGGACTCAAAGGAATGACATCCCCTCGCACGGCGAGACGCGGCAACCGAATCGCATCAGTCGGTATGTTGGTCGCCGTTGTGGTGACGGTGGTCGACCTGCTCAGCCTCGATACTCGACTTGTCTGGGGCCTCGTCATTGGAGGCATGGTCGCGGGAGCGGTGATCGGTGCCTTCCTCGCCATCCGCGTTCAGATGACCGAGATGCCGCAACTCGTTGCAGCATTCAACGGCTTCGGTGGTGGGGCATCTGCTCTTGTGGCTGCCGCTGCTGTGGTCGCTTCCGACGCCGTGATGCCAACAGAGACAGCGGTGACAATCTCGTTGTCTCTCACGATTGGCGCGATTACTCTGACGGGTTCGTTTGTCGCTTTCGGCAAGCTGCAGGGACTGGTGCCGAGCCGCCAGATGTTCCTCCCTGGCGGCAGCTTCACAAACGGTGCGATCGCAGCCGCAGCCGTGATCGCTGCTGGAGTTGGGATGATGTACGACTCGACCAACGCGTATTGGGTGGCAACAGCGTTGGCGGCGCTGCTTGGGATCACAGCCGTCCTCCCTATCGGCGGCGCGGACATGCCCGTGGTGATCTCTCTGCTCAACTCGTTCTCGGGCATCGCAGCCTCGATGGCCGGTTTGGTGATTGGCAACCAGGCACTCATCATCGGCGGTGCACTCGTGGGAGCTGCTGGTCTTGTGCTCACCCTTGAGATGGCGGTTGCAATGAACAGGTCAGTTCCGAGCATTCTCTTCGCCAAGTTCGGCGGCACCGCCGCGGCAGACTCCATTGGGACCCAGCCGGTCAATCGCGCCACAGCAGACGACTGTGCGATTGCGCTGGCGTATGCCCAGTCCGTTGTCATTGTCCCCGGGTACGGTCTTGCGGTGGCCCAGGCACAACATGCGGTCAAAGACTTGGCAAATGCCCTCGAGGCTCGAGGAATCGCCGTTACGTACGCAATTCATCCCGTAGCTGGCCGAATGCCCGGACACATGAACGTGCTTCTTGCCGAAGCAGACGTCTCATACGACCTCCTTCTGGACCTGGATCAGGCCAACCCGAAGTTCAAACAGACAGACGTTGTGCTCGTTGTTGGCGCAAACGACGTCGTGAATCCGGCAGCCAATAATGACCCCGGAAGTCCTATCTACGGCATGCCTGTCCTCAACGTCGAGGAGGCATCGACAACCATCGTTGTCAAACGCAGCCTCTCCGCAGGGTTTGCAGGCATCGACAATCCGCTCTTCTATCAGGACTCGACGCTTATGTACTTTGGCGATGCCAAGAAAGCACTCGAGGACGCGTTGAGCGCCCTCGAGAACCTGTGACGTGGAGTTCGACCGCATTGTAGCTCGGCGCAGGATGGTGCGGAGATACAGAAACGAGCCCATCGATCGCCATCTCATCGAACGTGTCGTCAATGCAGGAGTACATGCACCGTCGGCAGGGTTCAGTCAGGGCCAACGTTTCGTGGTTGTGACGGACGCCAAGGTACGTAGCTCAATTGCGAGAGCTGCGAACGAAGACAGCTTCGCCTCGAAAGGATTCGATCCGTGGCTCTCGGTTGCGCCAGTGCACATTGTGTTGTGCACCGACCCGGGTGCGTATCGCGATCGCTACAGCGAGCCTGACAAGGACGGATCAACGAACTGGGATGTGCCGTACTGGTGGGTCGACGTCGGAGCTTCTCTCATGGCACTGTTGTACGGAGCCGTGGACGTCGGACTCTCAGCAGGTTTCCTTGGAGCACACGCATTCGAAGGGCTACACGCCATTGTTGGTGTCCCAGACGACGTTCTCATTGCAGGAGTCGTGACACTTGGATTCGGAATCGATGACCGTGGGTCACAGAGCGTCTCTCGCGGCAGGATCGCACCTGAAGAAGCGGTGCGATGGGAGCATTGGTAGCTGAAATTGCTCGGAGTTGGAGCCGTGCGAGCGATGCACTTCGCGTATACAATCCAGCCAACTGCCGACCAGCCGAACCACCGACAGGACGCACCTTTGAATCTCATGCTCACCGGACGCGAGCCGTACGACCCCCCTATCGAATTTGTTGAACGGAAGGGCACAGGTCATCCCGACACGATCTGTGACCGGCTGTCGGAGGAGCTGGCGAGAGAACTCGCAAGGGACTACGAGAAATACACTGGAGCTGTGCGGCACTTCAACGTTGACAAGGCAATCCTCGCAGCGGGTGCTGTAGACATCGACTTCGGAGGCGGTGAAGTGCTCAAGCCTGCTCGTCTTGTGCTTGTCGGCAAGGCATCGTTCGAGTTCGGCTGGGAGCCTGACGCCGAGGAGCTTGCGCACACGTACCACACTCGTCTCATGGAACTCCTCCCCGAGGCGAGCCCCGGCGCGTTCACT
>SMXV01000123.1 GCA_004356175.1 Acidobacteriota bacterium | reverse complement strand
CGTCGAGGTAGTTCGACAAGCCCTCGATCATGTCTTCAACAATGCGGAATCCGTAGTGCATCACAGCAGTGCACACCTGAACCGTAGTTGCACCGAGCAGAATGTACTCGGCAGCGTCGCGCCATGTGCCGATGCCTCCGATTCCACTAATCGGCATGTCGGCCGTATAGGGATCGGCAGCTATGACGGAAACCATGTGAAGCCCAATCGGCTTCACCGCAGGACCGCAGTAGCCGCCGTGGCTGGACATGGTGCCAACGACTGGACGGGGTACGAAGCTGTCAAGGTCGACTCCCGTGATCGAGTTGACAGTGTTTATGAGGCTCACAGCATCGGCCCCGCCCTGTTTTGCTGCCCGAGCAGCAACCGCGATATCCGTGATGTTTGGTGTCAGCTTCACAAAAACGGGAACTGAGGCGGAGTCTTTCGCCCACCTCGTGATGTCGCATGTGTACTCAGGCACCTGGCCAACCGCCGAGCCCATACCGCGCTCTGACATTCCGTGAGGACATCCGAAGTTGAGCTCGATCGCGTCCGCTCCTGCCTGTTCGACCTGCTTGATGATGGTGTCCCACGCTTCAGGGTTCGACTCGACCATGAGGCTCACAACGACAACATGGTCAGGGAATCTTCGCTTGACTTCGGCTATTTCGATGAGGTTGTCCTCAAGCGAGCGATCCGTGATGAGTTCGATGTTGTTGAGACCCATCATCCTCTGCCCGTTGATGTCAATCGAGCTGTATCGGCTGTACACATTCTCGATCGGCTCGCCAAGCGTCTTCCAAACGGCGCCACCCCACCCTACGTCGAAAGCCCTGGCGATCTGGTCGCCGGTATTCGTCGGCGGGGCCGACGCAAGCCAGAAAGGATTCGGCGACTTGAGTCCACATATTGTCATTGTCAGATCAGCCATCAGATGTCCTCACTCTCTGCATCAACCGAGCGCAGCACCCGATCGATACTTGCTGCCGCTGCCTTTCCGTGCGCCACTGCGTTTACGACCTCCATACCCCCGTTGACGCAGTCGCCCCCCGCCCAGATACCCGGGTTTTCGGTGCGGAAATCTCCATCGACAACGACTCGGCCAGCCTCGTCAGTCGTGACCCCATCGAGCGTCCCAAGGAAGCTTGTCCTTTTCGCCTGGCCCGTTGCCCGAAGAATCATCGTTGCGGGGATCTCGATCTCGTCGCCTTCTGTCGTCACGAGTCTTCCATCGAACATCTCGGTCCGTTCGCACGCAAGCGCCGTAACAGCACCATCTCCGACAATGCGAACCGGCGTCATCCAATGGATGAACTCGACCCCAACGTTGAGGGCCCTCTCGATGTCGTGTGGATACGCCCCCATGGCGTCACGACCCCTCCGGTACACGAGCGTCACCCGTTGCGCCCCAGACATCGCTGCCTGAGTCACGGCGTCGATTGCAGTATTCCCGCCCCCAATGACCACGATGCGTTCGCCAGATAGGTCAAGGCCGCCAGATCGAATGTCCGCGATGAATTCAAGAGCGTCAGCCGAGCCCATACGGCCCTCGCCTTCGAGACCGAGTGCGGGCACGGGGCCAAGACCGACCCCGACAAATACCGCGTCGTGGGTCGAGAGCAGATCGTCAACTGTGACATCGGTACCTACGGCTATGTTCGACCGAATCTCGACACCGAGCCGCTTGATGAATTCGACTTCGAGCAGGGCGGTCGGTTTATCCATCTTGTAGTTGGCAACTCCATGTGTGTTGAGCCCCCCGGGTTCGTCAGCCGCGTCGTAGATCACAACGTCGTGACCGAGTATTGCGAGCTCGGCGCCACACGAGAGCCCTGCCGGACCTGCCCCGACAATGCCAACACTCCTACCGCTCGCCTCGCCAGCGTGATACAAGTCAACATCTCCGAACACAACGTCGTCCGTTGAGAATGCCTGCAGTCGGCCGATGTCGATCGGGCGCTCGTGCAGATCGTTCAACACACACGCTCCGGCACACAACACTTCGGTGGGACACACCCTGGCGCACGAACCACCAAGGATGTTGGCGTCGAGGATCGTCCTCGCGGAACCAACAAGATCCCCTGTGGTAATCATCTTGATAAACTTCGGTACGTTTATGTCCGTTGGACAGGCACGAATGCACGGTGCGTCCCAACACATGAGGCAGCGATGCGCCTCAACCAGCGCCTCGTCCCTGCTCATCGTGGCCGACGGTTCAAGACCCGGGGCGCTCACTGGTCGGTGGATTGTGCTCGTCACCAAGGCTCCTAGTGGTGGACTGATGCAAGGTCTCTCGGCAAGTACATGCCGTCGCCCTTGTTGCCGACATACTCGTTGTTCTCAATGATGACGCTGCCGCGAAGCAGCACCGTCTCGACCCTGCCCTGAACCTCTCTGCCCTCATACGCCGAGTAGTCGACATCCATGTGATGTTGATCAACCGATTTCGTCCACATGACGTCAGGATCAAAGATCACGATATCCGCATCAGACCCGACCGCAATCGTTCCCTTCTGCGGATACATCCCAAACATTTTCGCTGGGGCGGTTGAACAAAGTTCGATCCACCTGTTGAGATCAATGTGACCACCAATAACCCCGCCGTCATAGATGAGCTGGTAGCGATCCTCGACTCCGGGAAGCCCGTTGGGGATCGCAGTGAAGTCGCCCTCGCCGAGCCTCTTCTGCATGCCGAGCACGGGGTGATCGTCCATGCAGAATGGGCAGTGATCCGTCGAAATGACCTGGAGATCGTTCGTGGCAAGACCCGTCCAAAGAGCGTCCTGATGTCCCTCTTCGCGCATGCGGACTGGCGTCGAACAAACGTATTTTGCACCCTCGAAACCCTCTGAGTCGAGATGGTCCTCGTGGCTCAGAAACAGGTACTGGGGGCATGTCTCGGCAAACACCGGCAGACCGCGGTCCCGTGCAGTTGCCACGTGTGCAAGCGCTTCTTTTGCCGACAGGTGAACTATGTAGAGATGCGCCCCCGCAAGCTCCGACAGGACGATTGCCCTGTGCGTTGCTTCGCTCTCGGTGAGGGCCGGCCTGGTCAATCCGTGGTTGACGGGATCGGTTTCGCCCCGCTCAAGCGCCTGCGCGCGCAGGACATCGATCGCCATGCCATTCTCTGCGTGCATCATGATGATCGCACCAACAGAAGCTGCCTTCTGCATCGCACGCAGAATCTCGCCATCGTCCGAGTAAAACACGCCGGGATACGCCATGAAGAGTTTGAAACTCGTGCATCCTCGCTCAATGAGCTCATCCATGTCAGCGAGAGACTGGTCGTTGATGTCACCCGCAATCATGTGGAACCCGTAGTCAATAGCGCAGTTTCCATCGGCCTTACCCATCCAGGCATCGAACCCGTCAATGAGGCTCTCACCCTTCACCTGGACCGCGAAGTCGACAATTGTTGTCGTTCCGCCCCACGCAGCAGCTCGCGTACCTGACTCGAAATTGTCGGAGGCCGACGTACCGCCAAATGGCAACTCCATGTGCGTATGTGGGTCGATGCCTCCGGGGATAACGTACTTGCCGGTGGCGTCGATGATGTTGTCGGCCTCGTCGTTGAAACCTGGGACACCAATCGAGATGACGACTCCATCATCTATCAATACGTCAGCGCGAACGGTGTCGATTGCGGTAACAACCGTTCCGCCTGAGATGAGTGTCTTCATGTGCCCTACCTCTCGTGTGTCAGTCGATGGCCCTGATTGCGTCCGTGAGAATCCCAACCGCGGTGTCTATCTCCTGCTCCGTCACCGATAGCGGAGGAGCAATGCGCAAAACATTCCCGTACAGGCCGCCCTTTCCGAGGAGCAGCCCGCGTTCCCTGCACTCTTCAAGCAGCCTGCTGGCTCGCGCCGTGTCGGGGTCAATCGATCCTGATTCAACCGTTTCAAGCGCAAGCATGAGACCCTTGCCTCGGATCTCAAGAATCCATGGCATCTCTTCGACAACCGGAAGCAGAGCCTCGTAGAACCGCGAACCCTGTTTGAGAGCGTTGCCCTGAAGATCGTGTTCGATCAGGTACCTCAGGTTCGCCAGAGCACCTGCGGCAACAAGTGGGTTCCCGCCGAATGTGGAGATCGAGTTCGCTCCGATGCAATCCATAATCTCCGCCCGAGCAACCACGCCGCCGATCGACAATCCGTTGCCGATTCCTTTCGCAAAGGTCAAGATGTCTGGAGTGATTCCGTGGGCCTGATAACCCCACATGTGCTCGCCTGTGCGACCCCATCCCGTCTGTACCTCGTCTGACACAAACAGGATTCCGTACTCGTCAAGCACCTCCTTGAACTTGCCAAAGAACCCGTCCGGTGGCGTGGCGAACCCGCCGACACCCTGAATTGGTTCAGCAATGAGACAGGCAACATCACCCGACGTCATCATGTCGATCACCTGACGAAGGTCAGCAACGGCAGCGTCAACAAACGCGTCGTCGGGTAAGTCCTTGTACGGGCTACGGACCTTGTATGGCCCCTGCACGAACTGGACATTGAGACCGGAGAATCCCGTTGGCGACCATGACCTGTGGGCGGTAAGAGCAATCGCGGTGAAGCTGCGACCGTGGTAGCTATTTCTGAGGGCAAGCACCTGGTTCGACCGGCGGAACGAGGTGGCAAGCAACATTGCGGCATCGATCGCCTCTGAACCCGACGGCGTGAAAAAGACCTTCGCATCAGGAATGCCTGACATCTCTGCGACCATTTCAGCGAGTTCAATCATCGGCTCGTTGAGATAGAGAGTTGATGTGTGCAGAACCTTCGCCGCCTGCTCGTTGATTGCCGCGGTGACCTCAGGAAGCGAATACGCTGTCATCGTCGTGAGGATGCCGCCAAAGAAATCGAGGTACTCGTTTCCCTCAAGATCCCAAACCGTTCGACCCTCGCCACGGTCAATCGCGATTGGCTCGTCGTAATAGAGCGCGAGCCACGACGGCATCACTGCCCTCGTCCTAGCCGTCAATTCGCTGTGGATTCCCATGTGCTACCCCTCGGTAAGCGGTCCGTACGTTTCGGGTCTGCGGTCGCGGTAGAACGCCCACTGGTTGCGAACCTCTTCGATTCTGTCGAGGTCAAGGTCTCGCACCACAAGTTCTGCTTCCGCATCTGACGCAACATCACCAACGTACTGGCCACGTGGATCGACAAAATACGACGAACCG
>SMXV01000122.1 GCA_004356175.1 Acidobacteriota bacterium | reverse complement strand
TACGTAGTCGGCAAAAGCGCCGTAGCCGTACTCGGTTAGGTCTCCGAAGATCTCATCACCCGGCTCGAAGCGCGTCACGCTCCTGCCTACCGCCTCAACCTGTCCTGCCACATCCAGCCCTAGACCACTGTTCTTCGGCCTGCGCAGCCCGGTACCTAGGTGTGGTCTTCGGGGACGTTGTCCTTGAGGATGGTGATGGGGGTGGCCCATCTGAGCGCTCCGTGGGATCTGTGGTGATTGTAGAAGTGGATGAAACCTTCATAGGCGCGGGTGCGTTGGATGTCTGATCTCCAGGGCCGGATGTAGGCCCATTCCTCTAACAGGATGCGGTGGAACCGTTCTACTTTGCCGTTGGTTTGAGGCCGATACGGCCGGGTCTTCTTCACTGCGGTACCGGTTGCTTCACATGCCTTGTGCCAGTCACGAGATTTGTAGCAGCCGCCGTTGTCGGTGATTACCCGTTGGGGTTCGATTCCGATCGATAGGTACCACGCTGCTGCCCTTGTCCAGAACCGGGCTGCGGTTTCACCTTTCTCGTCGTCAAGGATCTCTGAATAGGCGATGCGGGAACGGTCGTCAATGGCTGTGTGGATGTAGCGGTACCCGGCACGGACCGACTTTGTGGACTTCTCGCCTTTGTATCCCCGTCCCCGGGTCCGCCAGCCTCCACCGTCAGGGATACCAGCAAGTTTCTTGATATCAACATGGATCAGCTCACCAGGAGTATCACGCTGATACCGCCTGACCGGTTCCGTGTCTGTAGCACGGTCTCCCCGATCGAGACGTCCCAAACCTGCTTGGGTGAGGATATTCTGCACTGTCGAGGTTGCCAAGCCGACCTCATACGCGATGTGGTCGGCTCCCCAGCGGCGTTTCTTGCGGATCCGGCACACCTTGCGTCGCAGCTGGCGCCGGGTCCGATTCGGGGATGTGCGTGGCCGAGACGACCGATCAGAGAGCCCGTCGACACCTTCAGCAACGAACCGGTCGCGCCACTTGCGTACCGTCTTGGGATCAACCTGGAACCGTTCCGCGGTTGCGGTGACAGACCAGCCGTCATCCAAGACACACGCCACCATACGGCGGCGTCCTACCGGGGTGAACGGCGCATTCGGATGCTGTGTTCTACCGTAAGCCATGAGCCCTCCTTCGAGCTGCGAGTCGTAACCCACAGTCTCGTCGGAGGGCTCACCCAATCACACCATCACGCCAGGGACAACCTCCCCGGTTGTCACACCTAGGGGCCCGTGCTCCTGGAGCCCGCTGCCACCGACTAACCGTTCTCTTCCTCCGACTAAGAGCTAAAGACCAAAAACCTCCGATGCATCCTCCATAGCTACGGCTGACGGCCTGCTCATCCCGACAGCCCCTTCAAGTTCAGCTCCGACACGCCGATGATATTTACAATGGTTTCAGAATTTTCCCAGCAGAACGATCGGCATCAGCTGATAGGACACCTACTGCGCGTGCGATTGGCGTTCTACGTAGCGGCGGTAATGGTTGCGTTTGGCTCAGTGTCCCTCCCGATGTACGGTCGGGCAAGTGTTGTTGTGCTGGCTCTTACGATGGGTTTCGTGCCATTCGCAGCGAGGCACTACAACAGTTTTGCGGGTGTGCCCACGGCGGCGGGAATCGACCTAATCGCGTCCTTTGCCCTGTGGACTTTCGTTCCATGGGCTGGATGGCTATCGCTCCTGGTTTCGCTGTGGGCCATAGGGTCCGTCGTCCGTCTCTCGTCGGTGCGCACTGCGTCGCGTACTGCCGTTGCTGCTGTAGCGCTTGAGACTGTCAAGGTCGGCTTCATTGTTGCAGGACTCGGTACCAGCGGAGTGTCGACACAGGCGGCTGATCTGTGGATCGTGTTCGCGAGGGCAGCAATTCTTGGTGTCGCATATTTGCAGTTCGCAGCGATACGTCGATACAGGTACCAGGTCGCCGCAGCGGCTGAGACCGGATCAGACCGGTATCGCAGGCTGATGGATACCGCGCCGACCGCCTATCTCGTGGAGGTAGATCGCAAGATCGTGTACGCCAACCGGTCTACGCTCGATCTGCTCGCGCGACCACTGTCGGAACTCATCGGATCGAGGTTCGTCGACATCGTGTCACTGGAGAGCCGTGAGAGACTTACGGGGGTCGTCCGTGCGGCATCCGATCGCCTCGGTTCCGGTAAATCAGAGAGCATTCGAATCGAGGTCGATGGACCAGAGGAACTCTGGGTCGACGCGACGTGTGCCATGATCAGCCACAGCGGTAACCCCGCAGTGCAGATAGCACTGAGCGATCGGTCGGGACAGCGCAAGGCTGAGAAGGATCTCTACAAGACTGAGCTTGACTTCCGGGAGTTCTTCGAACGCATTCCGGTTGCCCTGTACCGGTCACTTCCCGACGGAAGGATCGCGCAGTCGAACAACGCCCTGCGGGAATTATTCGGGGCGGAATCTGAAGAGGAGGTCAGTGGAATCAATACGCGCGACATGTATGTCAACGCAGCGGATCGAGATCACCTCGAAGTGCTGCTTGAAGACTCCAAGTTCGTTGTCGGCTTCGAAGCTCGAATGTACAAGGTGGACGGGCAGATCATTTGGGTACGCGACACGTCGAGACGCATCGAGACGGATGACGGAATCGCCTACGAGGGTGCAATGATTGACATAACGGGCACGAGGGCGATTGAAGACGAGTTGTGGTCCAGGGCTGCCCAGCAGGAGGCGGCGGCGAGGATTGGTCAAATGGCGCTTGATGCGGATGATATCGGCTCCATTCTCGGCGAAATAACTGACCTCGTGTCGCGAGTGCTTGGGGACGAAGGTGTGGTGCTGTTTCACAGACACGACGACGATGAGTTCGACATCGTATCGTCCAATATCGACTTTGAACTGGGTCCGGAGGCCGTCATGACACTCGCTGATCGTGCGCACATGACAGCTGCTCCGGTGGTGCTGAGAACCGACCCAGAGGTGAGGTTTGCTGCGCCGAGACTTGCAGACAAAGGTGTTCGTTCGTGTGTCGCAGTCATGATCCCTGGGTCGGACTCCGACTTTGGAACACTGATTGTGCTGTCAACGGGCGATCGGCTGTTTACGTCCGAGGACATCAACTTCCTGCTCGCGATCGCGAACGTCCTTGCCGCAGCGATCGGTCGATCCGTCGCCAAGGAGCGTCTAGAGGACCTTCTGAAGTCAAAGGACGCCTTCGTTGCGTCCGTGTCTCATGAGCTGAGAACGCCGCTCACCGTCGTAACAGGAATGGCACACGAGCTGAATGAGCAGTGGATGAACCTGAGCAAACAGGAGATGGCTGAATTCACCGAAATGCTGGTCGAACAGAGCCGCGACATGTCTGACATTATCGAAGACCTCCTCGTGGCTGCGAGATCCAATATTGGAAACGTCACGGTGCGCCGCGAGCATGTGAGTCTGGGACGAGAAATCGAGAGCGTGATGGCGGGCTTCACAGACACGGGCTCGACGAACATTGAAGTGCGCACGTCGGAGGAGCAGGTAATCGCCGATCCAATCCGCGTTCGGCAGATTCTGAGGAACCTGGTGACAAACGCCTTGAGGTACGGTGGGAACCGTGTCGAGATTGTCATGTCGTCTGGCCCTGGCACTATGGCTGTGGAGGTCATCGATAACGGCGAAGGCATACTTCCCGAGGATCACGATCGGATTTTTGTCGCTTACGAACGAGCTCATCACACCGAAGGACAACCTGGGTCCGTCGGCCTTGGGTTGACGGTGTCGCGAACTCTCGCCGAATTGATGGGAGGCTCCCTGACGTACACGTTTGATGGTCGCAGTACTTTCCGACTAGAACTTCCGAAGGTCGCTGTCGAGTCAGCCGAGAGCGGACCAGTGTCCCGGACCTCCGGAGATGAGCTCGCTCGCGCTGTGCGGTCCGTCAGTTCCGGCCGCATAGGCGTGGACGTCGCTGCGGTCGAGTAACGGACTGAAAAGATTCCAGGAAGCCTCGACCTCGTCAGCCCTTACGAACAGCGTCTGGTCGCCTTCGATCACGTCCGCAAGCAGCGTTTCGTATGCTGTGGGTGCACCTTCGAGAATCTGATCGTACGAGACCGCAAGCGGGATTCTGCTGATGCCGCTGTCCTCTCCCGGTTGCTTCACATCGATGAGAAGTTCGAACCCCTCATGGGGTTGTAATCTCAGCTTCAGGACGTTCTGATGCCCCTCGCAGTCGTCCGGCAGATGGAAAAGGCACACAGGCGGACGCCGGAACCGTACGACCACTTCCGTCAGCCTGTGGCTCATGCGTTTCCCGGTTCGTAGATAGAACGGCACACCCTGCCAGCGCCAGTTGTCGATGTGAAGCCGGATGGCAGCGTAGGTCGGAGTTGTTGAGTCCGGATCCACTCCTTCGGTCGCCAGATATCCTGCCACGGGTTCTCCGTCGACGACTCCTTTCGTGTATCTACCAAGCACAGCATCGGCCCGTTGAATCGATCGAGTCGATTGGAGAACCTTGACCTTCTCAGACCGGATGGCGGCTGCTGTCATCGCGACTGGAGGCTCCATGGCGACGAGTGTCATGATTTGTACGAGGTGGTTCTGCACCATGTCACGGACGGCGCCAGCCTCGTCGTAATACGCTGCTCGGCCTTCGACGCCGCTCGACTCGGCAACCGTGATTTCGATAGATTCGATATGTTGACGATTCCATGTCTCGCTAAATAGGCTGTTCGAGAAACGAAAGACCAAGAGGTTGCGGACCGTCTCTTTCGCGAGGTAGTGGTCGATGCGATAGACGTCGTCTTCTCGGAACGCCTGGCGGATGGTTGTGTTCGATGCCACGGCTGAGGCGAGGTCCGTGCCGAAGGGTTTCTCGACCACAAGTCGAGACCAGCCGTCCGACATGTTGAGTCCGGACTTCTGGATTCCTTCGACGGTTGTGTCGAGGTGCGACGGAGCAATCGCGAGGTATATGACACGGTTTCCACTGAGGCCAGCAGCGTTCTCGACGCGCCGCACTTCAGCCACTATTTCTTTGTACGGAGACGATCCCCCAACAGATCGGTAGACAATGGGCCCAGAGAGAAAACTTTCACGGCACTTGCCTCCGATACCCGCCTCGGTGAGGCTCTGCGACACGAGTTGTTGAAACTCGTCATCTGTGCGTTGGGTCGATCCGATACCGATCAGTGCATGACGCTCGACACCTTCGTTGACCACAACCTTGGCAAGGGCTGGGAGCAGTTTCGTTCGCGCGAGGTGGCCGGTTGCGCCGAACACGATGAAAGTGACATCGGTCTTCATCTTTCGACCTGTTCAATCATCAGGAGCAGCCCCCCAGCGCTGTCGGAACCGAGAGCGACCGTGACGACAGTTCGATCGGCCAACTCGAGGGCAGTTCGGTCACCGATTGACTGTGCAGCGATCAGCTCGTTGAAACTGTAGTCACTCTCGGGTATCGCAAGTCCCTCACCAGTGTCATCTGTGATTTGGAGATAGACGCCGCCGGGTGGGCCACCCTTGTGGAGCTGGCCGGTCGAGTGCAGAAATCTTGGGCCGATTCCCAGCGTCACATAGACACCAAGACGTTCGCTGAGAGCATCTGCCAGTTCTGTGAGGAGGATCCGGTTTGGTTCGGAGTCGTGGAGGTACGCTTGGACAGCGATGTAGGAGATGGTGCCAGCCTCCGCTCTTGAATCAATGCCCCCGACCCAATCACGATTGCCGATCTCTGCCGAGGTTGTGGACCCAGCCGGTGTGCCGGCTTCCATTGCGACCCTCGTGAGGTTCTTCGCCGACTCGACATCCGGCTGATCGAATGGGTTGACATCGAGAATTTCTCCCGCCACAGCTGTCGCGAATTCGAATATGAACATGAGCTCGGCAATGTCGTGAGGGTCGTCGATCGTGATTGCTACGTCACTCGTGGTATTCCCATCGGAACCGATCGTCACGATTGTGGCATGTGACGAGCCGGGTAGGAGGGAGCCCCCGTCGATGGGCACAATTCCGACTCCGTTCTTGCCGGTCGACTCTGCAATGAGTTGCTCGATCCAGACTCCGATTGTTCGTGTCGGTCCTGTAGCGAGAAATTGTGTCTTGTCCGTGCCTTTGAGGGCGTGACCTGCCATGACAACACCAAGCGTGAACCCGGGATTCTCCTCCAGGCGCACATCAGGTCCGCACGCACCAGCGCCCCGCTGGGCCGCTGCGAGTAGCTTGCCGAGGTCACCGCCCGTGAGTCCCGTCGGTACAAGGCCGAAGGCAGTCAGAGCAGAGTATCGGCCTCCGACATCGGGATTGGCAAGAAATATTTCTCTGAACCCACGCTCGGCCGCAAGCGACGCGAGACCAGAGTTCTTGTCGGTAATTGCAATGAAGTGGCGACCGGGGTTGTTGAGTGCCGCCGACACATGCCTCCAGAAGAATCGGAAGAGGGAGAGGGTTTCCACTGTCCCCCCCGACTTCGATGCAATGAGGTACCAGGTCGAATCTGGATCGGTTGTCGTGGCCACGTTCTCGATCGCGAGCGGATGGGTTGAGTCGATGACCACAAGCCGTGGCGGGCTGGTCGCGGTGTCGAGCGTGTTGGCAAGTACCTCGGGCGCAAGGCTCGATCCGCCCATGCCAATCAACACAATGTTCGAGATGTTGTCGCTGACCGCCTGAGCCGCAAGCTGTGCAATCGGTGCTGTCAGATTGGCAGACTCGAACGGGGCGTCGAGCCAGCCGAGGCGGTTGGCAATCTCGCCCACAGGTGGGGCGGCCCAGACTGTCGGGTCCTTGCGCGAGAGTCGTTGCACAATGTTCGAGGAGCGCCACCTGGCAGCGTGATTGTCGATGAGATCGTGATCAGCCGCGTGCGTCGAGACAACAACCGTCATGCCGAGATGTGGGCCTGCTTGGTCTCGATTGCGTTCAGCAGCGACGTGTAGGCATTCGAGAAGGACTCCACCCCGTCGGTTTGTAGCTGCTCTGTGATCGATCGAAAGTCGATGCCAACATCAGGAAGCGAATCGATAAATTTCACGGCTTCGTCCACCCCGCTAAGAAGTGAGTCGGTCCGAACGGTTCCGTGGTCGATGAACGCGTCGATTGTCGCCGGAGGTGCCGTGTTGACCGTGTTCGGTCCGATGAGTTCCTCCACATACATCAGGTCGTCGTAGGCCGGATTCTTTGTCGATGTTGAACCCCACAGAACCCTCTGCGGGCTCACGCCGTCGGACTTCAAGGCAGCGAATCGTTCTCCTTCAAAGAGCGATTGATACCTGAGGTATGCGACCTTTGCGTTTGCGATTGCAGCTCTACCGCGCAGTGACAGAGCGTGCTCGGTGCCGATCCTGTCCAGCGCTGTGTCCGTGGAGGCATCAACCCTGCTGACGAAGAACGATGCAACCGAGGCGAGCCTTGACGGCCGCGCGGCGCGTTCTGCTCCTTTGATGTACGCCGTTGCAACTGCCTCATAGTCGGCAAGCGAGAACATGAGCGTTGCGTTGATATTGATCCCGGCGCCTGTGAGTTCCTCGATGGCGGGTATACCTGCCGTTGTAGCTGGGACTTTGATCATCAGGTTCGGTCTGTCAATGAGGTCCCACAGCCGCATTGCGTCAGCAATCGTCTCGGCGGTGTCGTGAGCCAGTTCGGGCGACACTTCGTAGCTGACGTATCCGTCGTCACCGTTGGATGAATCAAAGACGTCTCGTAGAATGTCGGCGGCGGATCGGATGTCTGCAACGGCGAGCGTCTCGAAGACTCGTGATGGTGGCATGTCGCGCATTGACGCAATTTCATCGTCGTAGAAGTGGGAGTCGGCAATGGCTTTCTCAAAGATTGAAGGGTTGCTCGTGACGCCGCGAATACCGGAGTCGACAAGGTCTTTCAGTCCGCTTCCGGTAAGCATGTCGCGGCGGATGAAGTCGTACCACATCGATTGGCCAGCCTCGTGGAGTTGATTGAGTTTACTCATGAGATCTGCGTCATT
>SMXV01000121.1 GCA_004356175.1 Acidobacteriota bacterium | reverse complement strand
GACCCTTCCGAGGCGGGTTGGTCTTTCGCTCGACTGCTTTTTGCGATCAGTGAGATCGACGGAATTCGTCGCGTCCGCTTTACGACATCGCACCCTCAAGATTTCACACCAGACATCGTCGAGGCGATCGGCTCGAACGAAAAACTCTGCGACTGGATTCATCTGCCAGTACAGTCCGGGTCAACACGGCTCTTGTCGAGAATGCGTCGCACTTACAGCCGCGATCAATATCTAGGAGTCATCGAGATGATCAAGGCCGCACCACGCCCGATCGCGCTCTCCACCGACATCATCGTTGGCTTCCCCGGCGAGACACAGCAGGATTTTGAAGATACTCTGTCCCTCCTCCAAGAGGTTGAATTCGCCTCTTTGTTTGCCTTCAAGTACTCCGCGCGGCGCGGCACCGACTCGATGGACTACGACGACCACGTACAGGAGGAGGTGCAAAAGGAGCGGCTGGCCATACTGCAAGAGCTGCAACGGCGCATTCAGCGCAAGCACAATGACGCCCGACTCGGGATGCACGAGAATGCCCTCGTCGAACGCTTTCGAGATAAATTTCAGCAGTGGGTCGGACGAACGACACAAAATCGAGTTCTCAACTTCGACGACCCGAACGGTGTTGCCGCAGATGAGAGCCTTCTGGGGTCGTATTGCACCGTCCACGTGACCAAGGCCGGACCGAACGCCCTGATCGGCGAATTGGTATCCGTAGATCAGCGACCGGCTGGGCGTCATCCCCAACCAGCGTTGCGGGTACTGCAGTAGCTCCGACTTCTGGCGGGCTCCCTTGCCAGATCCCCTGCGAAAGGCGAGAATATCAACATGGAAGTTGAAATGAAGATTCGTGGATTGATGCTGGACCCAGTCACGAATCTGCCAATCGTCATCCTCCGCAATGACGACGGCAACAGAGTGTTGCCGATCTGGGTGGGGGCCTATGAAGCCAATGCGATCGCCCTTGAGATCGAGAAGGTAGCGGCTCCCCGTCCCATGACGCACGACCTGATTCGCAACGTGCTGGTCGGTACCGACGTGATGGTTCGCAAGGTCGTCGTCAGCGAGCTAAAAGACGACACCTTTTATGCGGTCATCTGGATGGAGAAGAACGGCGAACTGATCTCCGTGGATTCTCGGCCCAGTGATGCGCTGGCGCTAGCCCTGCGAATGGACTGTCCCATTTACGTCGATGATGAAGTACTGAGAACCTCGAAGGTGGGCCAAGCCTTCAGTGACAAGGCTTCGAGTGAAGAGTTACGGCGCTGGCTTGAGAACCTCAACGACGAGGATCTCGGCCAGTACAAGATGTAGCCCTTCGGCCATCGCTCCATGCTCGACTAGGGCTTTGGTCCGGCTGCGCGGACAGCGTTGCTCACGCTGTCCGCATATTTTTTGAAGTTGTCGGTGAACAAACCAGCAAGCTTCGTGGCGGTCGCATCGTAGGCGTCTTTGTCTGCCCAGGTGTCGCGAGGAATCAAGATCTCTGACGGCACGTCCTTGCATTCCGTGATGACGTTGAGGCCGAAGACGGGATCGACCACTACAGGCGCACTCTGCAACTCCCCCGAATAGATGGCGTCGATCATCGAGCGTGTGTAGCGCAGCTTTACGCGGGAGCCCACGCCATGGCCGCCACCGCTCCAGCCCGTGTTCACAAGCCAAACCTGGGCACCATGCTTGCGAATCTTCTCAGACAGCAGCCGAGCATACTTGCCAGGATGCCACACCAAGAAGGGCCCACCAAAACACGGAGAGAATGTGGCCTGCGGCTCAGTGACGCCGACCTCGGTACCTGCAACCTTTGCCGTGTAGCCAGAAATGAAGTGATACTCCGCCTGATCAGGAGTCAGACGACTGAGTGGCGGCAACACGCCAAACGCGTCGCAAGTTAGGAAAATGACATGTTCCGGATGAGCACCGACGCATGGGATTTTGGCGTTGTCGATGAACTCGACTGGATACGATCCGCGCGTGTTCTCCGTGATGGAAGTGTCACTGAAATCGACGTGGTGGTGCGCCTCGTCATAAACGACGTTTTCTAGTACGGCTCCGAAGCGCAACGCATCGAAAATCTGCGGTTCGGTTTCTCGCGTGAGGAACACAGCTTTCGCGTAGCAGCCGCCCTCAATGTTGAAGATGCCATCGTCGGACCAGCAGTGTTCGTCGTCGCCGATCAGCTGCCGCTTGGGATCCGCGGACAGCGTCGTTTTGCCCGTGCCCGACAGACCAAAGAGCACCGAAGACTTGGTGCCGTCGGCAGATGCCGTCGCAGAACAGTGCATCGACAGGATGCCCTTTTTCGGCATCAGATAGTTCATTAGGGTAAAGACACCCTTCTTCATCTCTCCCGCGTAGTCGGTGCCGAGAATGACCATCTCCTGGCGTTCAAGGCTGAGATCGACGGTCGTCTTCGAAGTCATGCCACTGGTGTAGCGGTTGGCGGGGAACCCGCCAGCGTTGAAGATGACGCAATCAGGAGTGCCGTAGTCCTCAAGCTGCTCGTCCGTGGGACGAATCAACATGTTGTCCATGAACAGCGCGTGGTACGGTCTGCAGCAGATCACGCGAACCTTGATCTGGTGCTTCGGATCCCAGCCCGCGTAGCCGTCGATGCAGTAAAGCACCTCTCGCGTGTTCAGGTAGTCCGTCGCGCGTTCCAGGTTGACCATGAACACGGACTCAGGCAGCGGGAAATTGACAGCCCCCCACCAAACATTGTTTTCAGAGTCACTATGCTGGACGACGCGCTTGTCCTTCGGGGATCGGCCCGTCTTTTCTCCCGAGTAGGCAATTAGTGCGCCGGTGTCGGATATTGCTGACCTCGGCTCACGACGAATCGCTTCTTCATAAAGGAGCGACGGCGCGGGGTTGCGCAGAATTGTCTTTCCCGTGATGCCGTATTCAGCCAGACTAAATTCAGCCATTCTCACTCCCAACTATCTTCAAGCTATCGGTGTCACACGCGCCCCAGAAGCCGCATGTGCTCCACCATTAAACAACGATCTTCTACTACCTCAAGACCTGCCTCGCGAAGCAACCCAGCCGAACGCGCATTACGAATCCCTTGCTGCATCCAGAATAGCTTCGCGCCCGACTGAACGGCAGCATCCACCAATTCATTCACAAACTCTGTACGGCGAAACACATCAATCACATCGACCGGATCGGTCGAATCCTCAAGACAGGAGAGGGAAGGCTCACCCAACGATTCCTGGATATTCGGATTCACTGGCACGATCCGGTAGCCAGCACTCTGTAAGTATCGCGACACGCCGTGACTCGCTCTCCACGGCCTATCGGACAGGCCGACGACGGCGACGGTCTGGGCTTGCCTTAGAATCTGCGACACTCTTTCGTCGTTCACTCCGCGGCCGCTCCTTCTGGTCACCCTGAAGTCGAGCAATCTCTTTCTCGGTCAGCGTGCGGAACTTGCCTGACGCCAACTTGCCCAAGAAAACCGGTCCGATTCTCGTACGCTTGATCTTCGCGACCAACAACCCGAAACGTTCGAACATCCGGTGGATTTGGCGATTGCGGCCCTCGGTGAGAACCACCTCGTACCAAGGGTTCGCCGAGAACTTCGTCAACTTGATCTGGGCCGGTGCTGTTTTTCTGCCATCCAGATAGATGCCTGCTCGCAACCGCTCCATCGCTTCGTGATTGAGTGATCCGTTAACCTTAACATGGTAGGTCTTGGGCATCTTGGATTTGGCCGAGAGAATCCGGTTGGCGAAGTCTCCGTCACTAGTCAGCAGCAGGAGGCCTTCGCTTGCGTAATCGAGCCGACCAACCGGGTACACGTTCCTGCCTGCTTTCCCCAGAAGGTCGAGCACTGTCGGGCGCCCCTCGGGATCATGTGTAGAGGTGATGTAGCCTCTCGGCTTGTTCAGCATGAAGTAGAAGAACTCGGATGGCTGGGTCACGAGCCGACCATTGACCATGATCTTGTCTTTGTCTGGATCGGCCTTGGAGCCCAACTCCGTCACGATCTCGCCGTTGACAGAGACCATGCCCTGGGTAATCAGCTCTTCCGCTTTGCGTCGCGAAGCCACGCCAGCTCGTGATATGAGTTTTTGAAGTCGTTCTTGCATGAGACCGTCTGCGCCGAAGGTCGAGCTACTGTTGTTCGCGAGACTGTTCGTCCGTGACACTGTCCGGCTCGGAGTCTATGGCGTCGCCCGCGGCGAGTTCCTTCGCATCCAGAAGGTTCGGCTGCGCTTGCTCTTCAAACTCTTCACCTAGCGCTGCCCGGCTCAGCTCTTCTAGCTCGTTGAGGTTCGGCAACTCCGCGACGCTGTCGAGTCCAAACTGCAGAAGAAACTCTCGCGTCGTCTTGTACTGCATGGGCTTGCCGACGACCTTCTTCCGACCGGCTGCCGCGATCAACTTGTGCTTCAGCAGCGTGTGGACAACGCCGCCAGCATTAACCCCACGAATCGCCTGAATCTCAGGAAGCGTAATCGGCTGCTTGTAGGCGATGACCGACAGAGTCTCAAGCGCTGGCTGACGCAGCCGTAGCTTCTTCTGTAACGACTTCACAAAGACGCGAACCGCATCGTGGTGCTCCGCCTTCGTAAACATCTTGCAGCCGCCCGCAACCTGGCGAATCTCAATTCCACGACTCGAGTTGCTATAAGTCTCGATCAACTTGGCTATATCTTCCTTCACCACAGTGAGAGGCAACCCCAACCCTTCGGCGATCTGCTCCGGTTGCAGCGGCTCCTCGGACACGTACACAACCGCCTCAATCAAAGCCCAGCGCGCCGACTCCTCTGGTATGGGTCCCGTCGAGGGGGCTCGCGAAGCCCCGACTTCCGCCCCAGGCTGCTCTCCTGCCGTAACGTCGCTTACTTCTTCATTCATTGCAGTCTGCCCGCAGGGCTACCTGTATTCCGAGTCGGCCCCGGTGAGCGGGCCGTCGTCGCTAAACACCGCATCAAACATCTTGTGCTTGCGTATCTCGATCGGACCAAACAGTTCCGACTGCCGGAGCGCGACGGCCTGAAGCTTCACCAGTTCCAGCACCGCCAGGAAAGTGGCCACCAGCGCCCGCACGCCAGGCTGCCGTTCAAACACTTCCCGCAGGTCGATGTCCCGATCCTCGCTCAGCATCATATTCTTGATGAACTCGATCCTGCTGGCGACCGATACGTCTTCGTCGGCTACGTCGTAAACGGGCCGACTCTTGAATCGGTCTAGGACCTCCTCGTAGGTCTTCACCAGATCAAACACGTCGACCGAGATTCCTGGGCCGTCGTCATCGGCAAACGTCGTCGCGGGCGGGTTCGACCAGACGTTTTCTTCGACGAGTCTCTTGTCGCGCAACATCTGCGCGGCCTGCACGAACTTTTCGTGGTCCAACAGCTGCCGTACCAGCTCGTCGCGCGGATCCTCCTGCTCTTCCCCAGGAACCGTCGGGTCCTTCGGGAGCAAGGTCTTCGATTTGATCAGAATCAGCGTCGACGCCATGAAGACGAACTCGCCACCGAGATCAATATCGAAATCCTTCGCCTGCCGGAGATAGTCCAGATACTGATTCGTTATCTGGTGGATCGGTATGTCATAAATGTTGATTTTGTGCTTCCGGATCAGGTCCAGCAGTAGATCAAGGGGCCCCTCGTATTGCGGCAACTCGATATCGAACGCAGTGCTCGGAGTCTCCTCGCTGGCTGGCGGCTCGAAACCTAACTTGGCAGATTCCTCCGCACTCGCTACTTGTGCCTCCCGGACCGTCTCCGGTTCTGCGGAATCTTTGGGGGGAACTTCACTCACGGCGTCTCAACTTAGCCCAAGAAACGGCAACGCCCGGCGCATTCGCCCGGGCAGTACCGAACAAGCCTGTAGTGGACTACTTTAACATGCTGAGGGGCCGTGAAAACAGGCTGAGGGCCAATGCAGTACGGCTAAACTCACGCCGCATGCATTCGTGAAACAGAGCTAGGGCAGAGACGCACGCAGCTCTAGAGGTCTCGCCGGGAGGCTTTTGCCCCGTCTTGTTTCGCGGTAGGAGACAGCCGTTCAGCTTTCCCACGTCCCATTGCGGTCGCGAGTTCGTCGAGTGATACACGATCAGCCGTCGTCGTGGCGCGATCTTGGATCATCTTGAGTCGCGTCGCCACCTCGTGTGGAACAGCCCTTGCTGATCCGATCGAGTTTTCATCCGCTAGTCCGACCATGCCTCCAAAGCCTGCCAGCGCGGGCACCTCAGCGATTCGGAACCCTATCCAGAAGAACAGCAGCGCCGCGATTACGGAGATGCACCCCAACGAGGTAGCGCCGATGGCCAATTCCAACAGAGGGCGTTCCAGTAGTGCTGCAGTGGCAGTCATGAGCAAGAGCCTATCATCCATACGTTGAACGGCTCAGGCTGAGACCACAATAGGACTGTCGCACCACCTGCAAAGGGGTAAACACCCTAGAACACAAGACAACCCGCCAAACCAGTCGCTAGCATACGGACTGGCCCGATAGTGACCGCAGCCCTCATCATCCCGGCCCTCAATGAAGAGCAGGCACTCGGCCGGGTTCTCGAAGAACTTCCCGCTGAAACATTCGCAGCTGTCATCGTAGTCGATAACGGCTCGACGGACGGCACCGCAGATGTAGCAGCTGCGGCCGGGGCTACGGTCGTGGCCGAGCCGCAACGAGGATACGGTGCCGCCTGCCTCGCTGGTATCGCGGCACTCCCGCCAGAGATCGATGTCATCGTCTTCATGGACGCCGACGGCAGCGATGTCCCCGGTGAAGCTGATCTCCTTATCGAGCCGGTCGCCGGGGACCGAGCCGACCTCGTCATCGGCTCCCGCGAGCTCGGGAATGCCGCAATAGGCGCACTTTCTCCCCACCAACGACTTGGAAATCGATTCGCTGTTTTCCTTGTTTCAGTCTTTTTCGGACACGCCTACAGCGATATCGGGCCGTTCCGGGCCATCCGCCGCTTAAGCCTAGATCGACTCGAGATGCGCGACACGAATTTCGGCTGGACGATGGAAATGCAAATCAAGGCAATCCAACGTGGATTGAGAATCGCGGAAATCCCAGTTACCTACCGCAAGCGGACGGCCGGACAGAGCAAGATTTCCGGCAATCTCTGGGGCAGTATCGCGGCAGGAGGCAAGATCCTGTGGACCGTCGCGAAGTACGCCGTCGGTCGCTCCTAACGACCTGCCGACTTGACGCCTTCCGCCGAGCCTTCCACAATCAAATGGTCGCCATGAGAATTTTCGCCATCGCTTTATTGTCTGCCACCGTTCTGTTTGCGCAGGATGAGAGTGTCAAGATTCGCCCCGGCGACAGCCGCAATGCCCAAGGTAAGCAGTTAGGCCAGATCCCCACCGGCGTGGTGGACGTCAAGAAGACCAAAGGCACCATCAGCCAAGTCGATCTCGTAGCGCGCACCGTGTCGATTCAGACCAAGAAGAACTCCGAAGATCTCGTACTCAGCTTCTCCCAGCCCCAAGGGCGGGAACAGATCAAGACTACGAAGAAAGCCCAAAAAAAACTAGGCAAGAAACGCTTGCGCCTTGAAGAGTTGGCCGTCGGAACCCAGGTCCAACTCCGCTACTACCCCACGCTCGGCCAGATCATGGAACTGACGGTCGCAGCCAACTGAGGATGGGACCGTCGTCCGTGCGGTCGCTACTTGAGTTCCGGCGTATACCCTAGTCTGGTAGCGCTGCCTGATCCTATAGTCCCTCCAGACCCACCCGTAGGGGAGCGTCTCCCCTGCAACGTTAGTAAACCCGCTAGACCATCGCCAAGGCATCGGTGAGACAGTCAATCAGAGGAACCTTTGGACCAGTGCCGTAGACGGCTTGCCGATGCCCGGAGGTGACCTGCTGCGAGCCCTTGCGGCTCCTGATGACGGGGGTGAAAACGCAGATGTCACAGAATCAAATGAAACCTGGGGAAGCCGACGCGTCGACCCTACCATCCAAGAGCCTGCAGAAGCGGCTGCTGTCCTATGCGGCGCTACCCACCGCGCTGGTTCTGTCGGGAGGCGCGGCGGATGCGGCGTTCATCGACGATTACGACGTTTCCAGCTGGTTGACGTCGACCAACGGTGGCGACTGTTCGGTGAGCAGCCACACACGTAAGTCGAAAGCCCTGTG
>SMXV01000120.1 GCA_004356175.1 Acidobacteriota bacterium | reverse complement strand
GGTCGATCAGTTTGAACACGACCCACATCGTCACCGCGACGAACGCGAGGGAGGTGGTTACTCCCAGCGCCTGGACCCCGAGCATGTGAATGCCACCACCGACCAAAAGGCCGTCGCTCGGCGCGCCCAAGGACTTCAAACCCATCAGGCCGACCGCCAGGGTCCCCCAGATGCCGCACAACCCGTGCACCGAGATCGCTCCGACCGGGTCGTCGACACGCAACCGGTCGAGCAACAAGAGGCCGAGCACCACGACGATCCCGGCAATCGCACCGATCGCGATCGCTGCGAGCGGCGTCACAATATTGCACGACGCTGTAATACCAACCAGCCCGGCGAGGACACCGTTGAACGCGATGGTTACGTCAGGCTTGCCGAACTTTACCCAGGCCACCAGCATGGCCAGAATTGCGCCCGACGCTGCGGCCAGCGTGGTGTTGATCACGATCAGCGCGACGGCGTTCGGGTTGCCCAAAGTCAGCGTCGAGCCGGCGTTGAAGCCGTACCAGCCGAACCACAGGATGAATACACCAAGAGCAGCGAGCGTGACGGAGTGGCCTGGGATGGACCGTGAAGTGCCAAACTCGTCATACTTACCAATGCGGGGCCCGATCACGATCACACCCGCGAGCGCTGCTGCCCCGCCCAACATGTGTACGACGCCAGATCCAGCGAAGTCGAAGAACCCGATCTCGGCCAGCCAGCCGCCGCCCCATACCCAATGAGTGACGATGGGATACATGATGCCGGTGACCAACGGCGTGAACAGGAGATACGATGTGAATTTCATCCGACCTGCTATGGCGCCAGAGATGATCGTCGCAGCGGTTGCCGCGAATACAACCTGGAAGAACCACTCCCCTGCGCGTGCAGGATCATCAAAGAAGAACACGTCTCCGTACGCAACGAATCCGCCAACGCTCGATCCTCCATACGCAAGGGCGAAGCCGAACGCCCAGTAGGTGATTCCTCCGAGAGAGAAGTCCATCACGTTTTTCATAATGATGTTTCCCGCATTCTTTGCGCGGGTGAACCCAGCCTCGACGAGGGCAAACCCTGCCTGCATGAACATCACCAGAATGGCCGCGATCACAATCCAGACGCTGTCGACCGCAGCCGCAACGTCGCGGATCGAAACTTCCTGGGCGTATGCCGCAGCGCTGAGCGGCCCAACCACAAGCATTGCGGTTGCACCGGTCACTATCACAAGCCTTCGTTTGAGTGCCATTTTCATCATCTCCCTGCTCATCAGCTGTTCAGTGCTGTAGATCTGGAGACAACGTAAACGACGCGCATTGCCGCGACGTTTCCTGCCTGTTACGGATTCGGTACAAGTCTGTTTCAAGCATGTTTCGCGTCTGGTAGTGTGTGACCATGGTTCAGGCATACATACTCATACAAACGGACAGTGGCAGCGCTTCCGTTGTTGCGCACGAAATCCGCGAACTCGATGGAGTGTCGGTCGCGGAAGCGGTCACAGGTCCCTATGACGTAATCGTCACAGCTGAAGCGGCTGACGTCGATGCCCTCGGGCATCTCGTTGTCACGCAGATACAGCCCGTGACTGGCATCGTTCGAACACTCACCTGTCCAATCATCAGGCTGTAGGACCCACGCCGTCGGGCTACCTGACGGCGAACCTACGCCGTTCCTCATGACGGTTGATCGCGGCGTCGACAAGATGCGAGCACAACTCGGCATAGGTCATGCCGGATGCCAGCCACATCTTCGGAAACCCAGAGATTGAGGTGAATCCAGGCAGAGTGTTGACTTCGTTGAACAAGAACCGTCTCGATACTCTGTCATACAGAAAATCGACACGCGCCAGACCGGTGAGACCGAGCTCCGCGAACACATCCTCCGCAAGAATCCGTACTCGTTTCGACGCTGAATCCGAGAGCTCCGCCGGTACCTCGAAACGCGAGGACCCGTCAGCGTACTTGGCGTCGTATGTGTAGAAACCCGATGTAAGAATGACCTCACCCGGCACAGATGCTTTCGGGCCGTCAAGGACCGCAACCTCGATTTCGCGTGCATCAACAGCCTTTTCCACAAGAACCTTGCTGTCGTATCGGAAGGCTGCGACGATGGCGTCAGCCAAATCGCTCGCAGCATCCACAAAGGAGATTCCAATTGAAGAGCCTTGTGCGGATGGTTTCACGAAAGCTGGTACGCCGATCCGGCTCTGCGCTGATTGCAGAACAGAATCAGAGTCGTTGTCCCACATCTCGCGTGTGATACTCACCCACGGTGTCGTTTCAAGTCCTGCGGCGTGGACAAGCCGCTTCGCCATGTCTTTGTCCATTGCTAGTGCACTGCCGAGAACACCACACCCGACGTATGCGATGTCACACGCCTCGAGAAGACCCTGAATCGTGCCATCCTCTCCCTGAGGGCCGTGCAGAACGGGGAACACGACATCAAACTCGATCCTGTTCTCCGCAACGTGCAGGTCACCGGAGGGAACGGACATCTCCACCTCACGACCCTCCGTGGTGAACGGACGAAATGTCGGTTCGATGAGGTGCCAAATGCCCTCACGGTCGATACCGACCGGAATGACACGGTGTCCGCCGTCAATAAGGGCATCATGCACGGACACAGCAGATGCACACGAAACCTCATGTTCAGACGAACGACCACCGAAGAGAAGGAGCACCCGAGCCATCCGAAGAGGTTACCGTGGTGAACGAACCGGGAACGGAATTGATACTTTGACCGACAGCAAGCTCACGATCGAATACAGGCTTCGCGTTGTACGCATCGGACTTCTTGTGTCCTGGGCAGGAATGATTCTGCTCGTTGCATGGGCGACAGGACTCGATACTCAGAACCGAAACATCACCCGCACTGCTCTAGGCATCGCAGTGCTTGGCCTCGCTGCGATCTCGGCAGTTCCATGGCGCAGAACCCTCAGCTCGAAAGCTGGCGAATGGATCATCCTCGTCTGGAGCACGGCGGCGCTACTTGCAATCCTTATCTACGAATCGGGCACTCCCGGCTCGGCACGAGGCATAGGATTCCTTCTGGTCCTCGGATTTGCCGGCGGCAGTCTGCTTCCGAGCCAGTTTGTCGTAGCCCTCGGAGTTGGCGCGAGCGTTGCGTATGCCACCGTTCTATCGGAAGCAGGGACAGCGGTGTTCTCCACCTACGCGACAAGCCTCTTCGTTTTCGCGGCGGCTGCCCTCCTCATCGTGGTCTTCTCCATCGGCATCCGCCACCAGGTCGAGGCGACCGAGGACGCGTACGAAGCGATTGCCAAACGCAGTGAGGAACTGTCCCGCAAGGAGAGGGAACTCACTCGTCTGTATGAGGTATCTCGCACGATTGGCGCAGGCTCGGATTTGGACGAGGTCCTTCCGGAACTCATAGGCAGGGTTGCCGAGGCCGTACATGCTCGCGTCGGACTTGTGCTCCTCTATAACTTTGACACCGAGCGCCTCGAACTCATGTCGCCCATATGGGTGGATGGCCACACAGTTGCCGCCGACGCTCTCTCGCTTGGTCTGGACGAGCTGGGCATCTCCCAGAGCGTGTTCATGTCGGGGGACGCGCAGGTGGTGAACGACACCTCAGTCGGTTTGGTACCCGACCCACTCTCGTCAGAACTGGAGGCAGATCGCATTGCCGTCGTGGCCATGACAATCGAACATCGGACCATTGGGGTCCTGTTGGTCGCTGACAAGTCAACCGACTTCACCGACGAGGACGTTGAGACGCTGGAGTCGGTGGCAGCACCAGCGGCCCTTGTACTCAGTCAGATGGCTCAGTTCGAGGAGGCCAAATCCACTGGTGAAAGGATGGCTGAGCTTGCACAGTTGAAGACCGATTTCGTCTCAGTGGTCAGCCACGAACTGAGAACACCACTCACCTCGATTATCGGTGCCATTTCCACCCTGCAGCGTCCGGAACTACTGCCTGAAGATCCTCGGGCTCAGCAGCTGATCGAGATGGCCGGTAAACAGGCCAATCGTCTCAAGACGCTGATAGAGGATCTACTCGTGATGTCGCGAATCGATGTCGATGCGCTTCCGGTTCGACCGGAACACATCACGATCGAATCGTTCCTCGAAGAGTTAATTGCTGCGCTTCCAGCAGGCGATCGAGTTGTGATCAGTATCGATCCACCATCGATTGCTCTTGAGGCTGACCCTGATCACCTGAGGCGCATCCTGACGAACCTCGTCGACAACGCCCTTAAATACGGGGACGACGACGACATTCTGATTCAAGTGGTTGCCGACGACAAGGAGGCACGTTTGTCGGTCATAGACCATGGCCAGGGAATCCCCTATGAACAGAGGGGAGTCATCTTCGAGCGGTTCACCCAGCTCCAGCCACACACGACACGTTCCCGAGGTGGTGCTGGCCTAGGTCTCTCAATCGTCAAAGGTCTTGTGCTGGCTATGGACGGGCGCGTGTGGTACGAACCGACACCAGGGGGAGGAGCAACATTCACCGTTGCTTTTCCAAGCACTGTGAAGGACGAAGCAGAGATCTGAGACTCAGCGGCCCTGAGCTATAGCCCCTCCGTCACACCGGCCGCAACAGCGTGGAAACCACCATCGACGTGGACAATTTCGCCTGAGACTGCAGTTGAAAAGTCCGACAGCAGCACACACACCATGTTGGCAACCGGTTCTGGCTTTGAAGTGTCCCAACCGAGAGGTGCACGAATCTCCCACAATCCGTCGAACTGAACGAAGCCAGGGATCGACTTTGCTGCAATGGTTGCAAGCGGTCCGGATGCCACAAGGTTGGTACGAATGTTCTCCGGCCCAAGATATCGGCAGAGATACCGATTTACCGATTGCAACGCAGACTTTGAGACACCCATCCAGTCATAGGTCGGCCACGCTGTGGAGTTGTCAAAGTCGAGTGCGACCATTGCACCTCCACCTGCCTCATTGAAGAGTGGCCGAAGTCCAGCAGTCAGGGTCTTGTAGGAGAATGCAGATGTGATGAACGTTATTGCCGCCGACTCAGGCGGCGTGCTGAGGAAGTTGCCGCCGAGTGCATCCGACGGAGCGTACGCAATCGCGTGAAGCGCACCATCGAGACTCCCCCACTCGGTGCGGATGTCGGCAACGACTCGGTCCATGTGGTCCGGTTCGGTGATATCGAGTTCGAGAACATCAGCCCCGTTTGGAAGCCGCTTCGCGGACCGAGCGGTGAGGGACATGCTTCGGCCAAATCCTGTAAGTACGACCTGAGCGCCCTGCTCCTGCGCGACTCTGGCTACATGCCATGCAATCGAATCGTCCGTGAGGACGCCAGTTATGAGAAGCTTCTTTCCTTCGAGCATTCAAACCCTTTCGAGGACAGTCCCAAATCGTAGCAATGTTGTGACCCTTGGCCGAGACAACAGCGGTGTCAAACGACGTTCGCCCACGCACGCAGACCGAGTCCCATCACGAAGAGCAGCAGAATGCCATATGTCAGACCGGGCTTGCGGGCCATCGTGGACCGATAGACATAGGCAAGGGTCAGCGTGATGACAATCACGACACCGTAGAACACATGAAACGAGTTGCCGGGTCGAAGATCGTTGCTGTATAGATACGTTCCTGCAGCGACCTGAACCAGGATGGCAGCAATCGCAATGCTCCGTGCCCAGTTGAATGCGGCTCGCGGTGTCCGCTTTAGAACGGCAAGAGTCACTCCCCACACTCCAACGATGCCTGTTGCGGCGATTGAAACAAAGAACCAGTTCTGGTGAAACGTGAGAACGGATTCCATTGACGCATTGCCCTTCGTGATACAGCACAACGCAACTCGAATCTGTGGCGCGTGATGGCGTTAGGTTACCGCCATGGTCGAACTCCACCCACATGACATGGCACACGGCGGCGAAGCGGTGGCCCGCAAGGACGGCAAGGCCCACTTCATTGCCGGTGCAATGCCAGGCGAAGTCATCGAAGCGTCCATCGTTGAAGATCGTGGGTCGTGGGCACGCGCGGCGCTCGTCCGCATCATTGATCCATCGCCCCTTCGACGTGAGCCCCCATGCGAGTATGCCGAAACCTGTGGTGGATGCCAGTGGCAGTTCACCGATACGGACACTCAACGCTCCTGGAAAACCAAGACCGTGCGCGACCAACTCGAACATCTCGGGCGTCTACGCAGTCCCCTGGTGCATGAAGCTGTCTCTGTCGGGCCCGATCTTGGATACCGCAACCGAATGGATTTTCACGTCGTGGACGGTCTACCCGGTCTCTACCGATCGTCCAGCCACGACATTGTGCATCTTGAGCATTGTCCACTTCTTGTGCCTGAGCTCCAGGATTTGTACTCCAGCGTCGGTGACCTTGAAGGCGTCACGCGACTAACGCTACGAGCAGGCACGCGTACAGGAGACACCTTGGTCATACTTGAAGGCGACGTGCCTGATGGCGTTGGTTCGTGGGGGGCTCCTGTTGCGCACCGGTCTGGCGGACGTATCAGGGCGGTTCACGGCGATCCGGCCTTGTCCGAGGTCGTATCTGGAGTCACCTTCGACATTCCTGTGGATGGATTCTTTCAGAGCAACACACCGGGCGCTGACACATTGGTTGACCTCGTTACTGAGGCGCTTGACGTCCGTGATGACGAGACAATGCTCGACGGGTACTGCGGCGTTGGTCTCTTTGGTGCAACTGTCGGTCGCTCCGCTGGGAGAGTCATCGGCCTTGAATCCTCGGCAGACGCAGTAGCGGCAGCGAGGGGCAACCTGTCGCGTGCCGGTGTCGATCACAAAGTCGTGACCGGTTCGTTTACCAGGGACATTGAATCACTCGATGAGTACTGGGACGTTGCGGTTGTCGATCCACCCCGGAGAGGTCTCGGGCAGAAAGGAGTGGACGCCGTCACGTCAACTATGCCGCGGCGCATCGTCTATGTTGCTTGTGATCCCGCAAGCTTGGCACGCGACTCGAAACTTCTTGTCGCGCACGGGTACGAATACGTGGAAGCGACACCGGTCGACCTGTTTCCCCAGACATATCACATCGAGACAGTTACGCGCTTCGACCGGGTCGATACGTGACACACCGCTCACATCTCGTCGAGTAGTTCCATGCGTTTGGTGTCGAACTCCTCATCAGAGATATGTCCCTGGTCTCGAAGTTCAGCAAGTTTCTGAATGAGTTCCGCATTGGCAAGACCGCCACGCTCCGACTCCGGAGACGCTGCTGGCACTGATGGCGATGGAGGCGGCGTTGAACTCGCGCGGCCGCTGAGGAAGAGGGTGCGCTCCTCCCGGACACGGTAGAGCTCGGTCTGGAACACATCAGGGTGGGGGATGTCCTTGAAACGGGACTGACCTGATGAGCCGGCTGACTCAACGAGAAGATCTCCGGCACCGATTATGCGCTCGAAGACGGTCTGGGAAAAATTGACGTTCGTGATGTTCTCAAGCGGAATCTCAATACCACTCTTGGCCACAAGACCGTGACGAGTCATGAGCCGCTCCGATGTGAGTACATACAGCATGGTCCACCACCTCAGAACGGGGGTAACAACAAGCCACAACGCAAGCACGACATACACAAAAAATCCGAAAGCGCCGATGTTCAGGAAGCGGATGACAAGCCCCCAGCCAATCGATAGCAGCACGAACCATCCGATCGGTACCGCAAGCAGCTTCCAATGGGGTCGGAAGGTTGTGATGATTGTCTCATCCGCGGTGAGTGCATCCTGGGGCCATGACATGAGACAGATAGTAGCTTAAGAACACGACGTTCGCCTGATCGAGCCACGGAACCCCAGACGCGAGAAACCCCAAGGAAGCCTAAGCCCCCTTGGGGTTCTCTGCTTCACTTCCAGTCTTGCGACCTTCCGTTCCGCAGGCTATGAGCCGAAGCTCACTGCCTCTCCCGTCTGACCGGCGACATTACTCGCTGCGGCGGAACTTTCGTCCCGTCCCACCTTCCGATGGTTCCTTCCAGGCGGATCCGTTTCCGAACCCTCTCCGGTTTTTACACCGGCCCGCTTCTGGTTTCCCTTCTGCGTCCGCATCGGGTTGCCCCTCTGCGTAGAAGTCAATATGGCAGCTTCCGGTGACATCTGCAAGCGAAATTGTCTGTTGCTTTTCGCGAACACGCCAAGTTTTCGCGGTCTGGCCGCCATCGCTGCCTGGCTGGGACCGACACGCGCAAAACCCCGAGGAAGCTCGACCTAAGTCTCGCCCTCTCGGGGTTTGCATTCGGAGTGACAATGTCACTCCTGTCCGGGTTTCCACGGTTTCCCGCTTCTTCCCGGTTCGCCTCTTCTCTCCGGCGACCTAGGCCTCCTTCAATCCGAGACCCCATCCTTGAGCCGAAGCTCTCGTCTGGGTCCCCTTCCAGAGCCGAAGCTCCTTCCGGGTCGGAGATCCACCCGAGGGCGTCTCTCCAGTGACCTCTCAAAGGCTGGGCTCCTCCTCAAGGTCCTGCCTTCCGCCGAAGCGGTTGGCCGTGCAATCCAGGTTTCCCTGTCTCGCTGGCGGCTACCGGTTTCCCGGTTGATTTCACCGAAACGGTGACCCAGCCGCCTGCTCTCCGGGCTTGCACCCTTCGAACAAGACAGAAGATACGACGAGCACCGATGCAATGGCACCGATTTTGCATGTTGCTTTTCGCGAACATGTCGAGTTTTCGCGGACGCCCGTACCTAACTTCGGAACTCGGCACGATCCTGTGCCATTGACCCACTCTCCGTTGCTGAAGTCAGGAGGGCGAACGCAGCGTCGAGTACAGCGTTGTGGCGGTCTGCCTGATGTGCGGGACCGAGCGGTCGTCCCATCGGATGGTTCACAGTCAGCGTTCTTGGCAGGTGCATCTCGGTTGCCCTATGTGCGAACGACCGCACCACCACCGTGACTGTTGGTATCCCCGACTCTTCAATGGCTCGTGCGACGTGCCCGACCGACACGTGACATACAGGTCAGACAGGTACCAACAACATCACGTCGATGCCCTGCGCATGGATGCGCTCCAACCAACCAGGCAGTTCCTTGCGTAGCCTGCCCTGCGATGTTGCGCCCTGGAACGAAAAGAATGTCTCGGCGAGCTCACCGATCTGTCCTG
>SMXV01000119.1 GCA_004356175.1 Acidobacteriota bacterium | reverse complement strand
ATGGCGAGGGAGGTATGCAAGTCCGTGCACTCGACGAAGTGTTGTTCACGTTTCAACCAGGCGAATTTGTTGTACTGCCCGGTACGTCCGGTTCCGGCAAAACCACTCTCGTCAACCAGGTCGGCGCTCTCGAAGCCGCCACGTCAGGGGTTCCTTGTTGTCAACGGAGATGAGATCGAAGGGATGTCTGAGGGCGAGCGCACCGAGTACAGGCGATCACCAGTTGGATCTGAGTTCCAGGTCTACAACCTCACTCCGACGTTCACCGCCGCCGAGAACGTCGCACATATCGCCGAAATCGCAGGCAGCGATGCCGAAGTCCGCCACGGGGATGTACTCACACAGGTTGGTCTCGATGACAGGGCCAAGCACTCTTCAAGCCATATGTCGGCGCCGTTTCAAACGGTTGCACGAGCGGGACATGTGTCGACACTCAGACGCATGGTTGGGCGAGTCCATCCCAGACACTGCCCCGGTCTGGAATGTTCGTGAGCAATAGCCTCCCTGACAGGCTCCACATCTCGAAGGGTTACCTACGTGACATCGACCTTCCGTTATTGGACACAACAGTCACACTGAAAGTTGTGGAGTTCGTAGATGAAGCGCTCGGGCTCCCGCTGTACGCGTCCCACGAGGCAATCGTCAAGGGCTTGACTGCCGCCGGGATAGAGGGCCCTGAGGCTGTCCTCACACAACCGAATGTGTCATCGGTCATGGCTCCATCAGACAACGGTGCTGATCACTCGTCAACGCTCGTCGCAATCAACGAAGGACCGAATGCGCTTGCGGTCGTACAAGGCATCAGATCGATCAACCGTCTTGACATGGGTGCCGTCGCCCGCGAGCGGAGTAGCTAGGAGCGTGGGTCAGTATGGGTGTGAATGGCTTGGCGATCAGGCGCGCCAGTCGCAAAGGGCGAGTCTTCGTCACTCCCGGTGACGGAAGTGCGGAGCCGAGACCGCAGCGTGTGGCGATGCACGGTCGTCAAGGCATGTGCGGTCGATACGGACCCCTGCTCCTGATCTACCGGCTCACACACTTGCGACGTTGCCTCTCTGTCATGCCACCCCACACTCCGAAACGCTCTTTGGTCTCGAATGCGTGTGCGAGACAATCCTCAACCACCGGACAGCTGCCGCAGATTGCGAGTGCCTTGCGCTCCTCATTCTTGTTCTGTGGGAAAAACAACAAGCTCTGTTCACTCTTGCATGCAGCGTAAACCGCCCATGGACGTTCGAGAAGGATCGGGACTTCTAGCAATTCTGACTCAACGGTGTCGTCCATCGTATTCATGACGGGCGTACCTCTCTTCTTGTCGGTATTTGAGACTAAGACGCTCCCGACCTCCAAACGGTTCCCTGGCCGCTCGAGCCAGGTTGCGCGGAGCGGTACAATGCCTGTTCCTCTCAATCGCAGAGATAGACGGACGGTGACGCGTGCCAAAGGATCTGAACTGGCCAGGCATTATTTTCGGCGCTGCCGCTGGCCTCGTCTCCTCGTACATTCTCTTTGCGATCAGCGGCTCGAGTGGTAGAGGCGTAGCCCTCCGGTTGCTTATCCAACTAGTCGGATTCGTCATAGCCGGATTTATTGCCGGGCGATTCTCTCTGGTACAGGCGCGCGCAGCGGGAGGCTTCGCCAGCCTAATTCTTTTCGCGGTGGTCGCAGGCGGCTCAATTGTCGCTGGAGTTGATGCCAATGTCTTCGGTCTGGCCGTACTTGGGGCTCTCGCGATATTTGGCGGATCAGGAGGGGCAATTATCTCTGAAAAAGCGCGACGGAGCTAGCGGGTTGGCTCAGCGGCCGTGAACGGACTAGCGTTGTTCCGGCGAGCCGGCAAGACGATCGCGGCCGTTTCGGCGGTCGAGGAAAGTCCGGACTCCACAGGGCATGACGCTGGGTAACTCCCAGGCGGGGCGACCCGATGGAAAGTGCAACAGAGAGCAGACCGCCGATGGCGCCGATCCAAAGGATTGGCGAACAGGTAAGGGTGAAACGGTGGGGTAAGAGCCCACCAGCAGTTCGGGTGACCGGGCTGGCTAGGCAAACCCCGTCAGGAGCAAGACCATGCAGGGACAGGGCTGCCCGTCCGATACGTCCCGGGTAGGTCGCATGAGGCCGTGCGGTAACGCCGGTCCCAGATAGATGATCGTCCACGACAGAATCCGGCTTATCAGCCGGCTCGCACCATCACGCCCGTACGTCGAAGTACGGGCACGGACAGGTGAGCGTCGAAACGTCACCGACCCTCACCTGTCCGTCAACCGGGATGTAGGCCGCGGCGGCTAGCTTTCGCGATCTACTCGCTGTCGGCCGACACGTATTTGAAGATCACCCAACCGAGTCCAGCTCCGAGCAGTGGCCCGACGAAGTAGACCCACAGATCTGTGAAGTTGCCTCCAGCAACCGCAGTTCCCAACGTGCGCGCAGGGTTGACGGATGCACCCGTCAGTGGGACCGCTGCGAAGTGGATAGCGACAAGTGTCAACGATATGGCAAGAAAGGTGGAGGCTCCGAACGTGCCCGACGTCGTCACCTTGAGAATGACTAGTACGAAGATCGCGGTTAGCAGCGCCTCCAACAGAACAGCTTTGGTTGCGGTCGAGCCGCCGCCGGGTACCGTTGCCATGGCCGAGCCGACAAACTCTTCGTTCGTTGCCCACACGAGTATGTATCCGGCGAGGATCGCACCGATGAATTGCACAAGGGCGTATCCAGCGAATGTCACAGCGTCGATGCGCCCATCGAGCCATGCTGCGAAGCTCACCGCTGGATTGAAGTGTCCACCGGACACCTCTCCAAACGCGTACAACCCGGCAAGGAGGGCGAACCCAAATCCGAATCCGATCAGAACAAGCGATGACGCCGCTCCAGAGACGACCGACGACGCTATGGCGAACCCACCAACCGTTACAAGAATCAACGTCCCCAGTAGTTCGGCGAGTAACTTCTTGGTATCTGGCATATTCTCTCCCATTGTTGCCTTCCAACATACGTATGACCAAAAAACCATCCTAGAGGTTTCCTCCCGAGGGGACGCGTCCGATTCGCGACGTCAAACGACAAGGCGCGTCACTGTGCACCCATCTTCGTCATGTGACTCAACATCGCGCTCCGGCAGGACGGATGCGGGGTGTGGGTATGCTCGCTTCCGGAGGTTTCCGTGACCAAATTCGCATATTTCGCCGGACATGAACAATTCCAGCCCGAGCGACTGATTGAGCATGCTGTCCTTGCAGAGAAGGCTGGATTCGACATGGTCCTCGTCTCAGAGCATTTCCATCCATGGGTTGACGACCTCGGCGCATCTGGATTCGCGTTCGCGACGATTGCTGCCATGGCACAAGCCACGTCAACGATCGACTTAGCCACTGGTGTCACGACTCCCCTGTGGCGCTACCACCCAGGCGTCGTCGCGCAGGCTGCAGCGACGCTCGACCGCATCAGTGGTGGCCGCTTCACACTCGGGGTGGGCACAGGAGAGAATCTCAACGAGGGGCCACTTGGCTACGACTTCCCCAAGTACGCCGAGCGGGCCTCAAGGATGAGCGAAGCACTCGACATCATGCGAGCGTTGCTCGACGGGGACAAACTCACGTACGACGGCGAGTGGTACCAGACCGACAGGGCGAAGCTGTATAGCCCGCCGGTGCACCCTCTACCGATCTACATGGCCGCGGGCGGACCGAAGTCGGCTGCGCTCGCCGGACGCAAAGCTGAAGGAATCATCACGTCAGTCAAGGATCCCGCTATTACCTTCGAACGTGTCATCGATCCCGCTCGGCAAGCGGCTTCGGATGCAGGGCGGCCGCCGCCAACAATCCTTGCAACCCGCTGGTCGATCCGCGCGCAGGACTCGAATGAGGCGTGGGCGACACTTGGTGCGTGGCGCGGCTTGCGCGCTCCCGGCCGTCTGAACGCGGTGGATCCGATGGATCTGCGTCAGCGAGCTGACGAGATGGACCGTTCAGAGATCTTGTCCATGTACCCCATTGTTCACACATCGAAGCAGTATGTTGAGGTCTATTCGCCGCTGATTCATGACGTGCATGCCGATATCGTCGCAATCCAGACGACATCGATCGACCAGGAAGAGACAATTGCCATGCTCGGTGCTGAGGTATTGCCTGCCCTCCGAGAACTCGGTTAGGTTCTCACGGGACAGACAGGAGTTCGTACCGGTAATGGCGCTACTGGCTTCTCGAAACGCTCTCAATGATTGCCAACGCTGTACGCGTGAAGTCGTCGACGAAGGTCTCGCTCGCCAAAGCCGCCCACAGGGACGGCACGACAACCTGTGTATAGGCGAGACGGATACGGTCACCACTCTCGCCGATAGGAATGACGTCGTAGTTCGAGGCAAGGAGCTTGGCGAAACCGTCCCCGAGTGATGCAACCAGATCCACGACCCAGGTTCCCTCCGCGGTCATACGAGTGATCACAACGGCGCCCGCGGCACCACCATTGGCGATTGGCACGGTCGCGAATTCAACGCCTTCGGACGAGTACATCGCGGACTCCCCAACGGTGAGCGTCGAGAGCGGTCTTGAGGCGAATTCAACGAACCCGTCCGAAAATGACGCCCAGTAGCTGGCTTGCACCGAAATGGGGACACCATCGTCGAGGTACGCAGCGATAGTCGCTGCATCGAGCCCGTTTTCGAGGCCGAGAATCAGGGCAAGAGACTGGTCGTAGGTGGCGTTCGAGGCTGTCTCGGGTTGTCCTGCGTCGACGGAGTCAAACCACGCAACCACGGCTGCTTCCGGAGTTTCCAGACCGGTCACGGCCACGGGATCAGGGGAGCACGCCGATGCGAGCACAACAAGAGAAATCAGGGGGAGAACCTTTGCGAACACCGAACAAGGGTACCGATGGAGTTCGATAATCGGGCATGGTTACGGTTGTTGTGTGCAGAATCATTGGACAAAGGCCGCCATGGTCGGAGCTGCGGCTGGGTTCCTATCTGGCCTGCTCGGCATCGGCGGGGGCGTTATCGTTGTTCCGGGCCTCGTGCTTCGCGTCGGTCTGAGCCAGTACTCTGCCGCCGCCACATCGGTTGCGACGATTGTTGCTACATCTGCTGCTGGCCTGTATGCATTTTCGGGCAACGGAGTCGTGAACTGGTCGACGGCTGGAGTCGTGTTCGTTGGTGCGGCTGTCGGGGCGTACCTCGGAGCCCGTCTGATCGACAGGGTACCTGAACAATGGCTTGCAGGCACAATGGCAACGGTGATGGCCATTGCATCGATACGGATGTGGTTTTAGTGGAGATCGCAGACATCATCGGTTTGATCGTTCTCGGATTCATAACTGGATCGCTGTCAGCGACACTCGGTATTGGAGGTGGAATCATCTTCGTCCCGGTTCTCGTGTTTGTGTTCGGATTCGGCCAACTTGAAGCGCAGGGAACGTCATTGGCAATCATCCTTCCTACAGCATTCGTTGCCGCATTCATCCATAACCGCGCCGGAAGAGTTGTCTGGAAGGTTGTGCTCGTGACCGCAGGTGTCGGCGTTCTGGCTGCGGTCGCCGGCGCGAACCTGGCAATCAGGATGGATGAAGTGATCCTGCGGAAAGCGTTTGCGATTGTTCTTGCTCTTCTCGCAATTCGTATGGCACGCAGGGCAGTTGCGCTACGAAACGCCTCAGCGCCTCTCGATGGGAGCTGACACCCGACCCGTCGTCAGCAGAACCTCGCGCGCCGTGGCATCTGACAAATCTGATCGTCTCCATAGGACGACGAGGTAGACGAGGCCTACAGCTTCGCCCGCCCACACCAGCGGATCCTGCAGCACGGAGTACGCGTACGAACTGAACGTGGCAAATCCGGTGCTGAAAAATGTCCAGCCGAGGAATGGCCACCACAGCGTTTCGGGATACGACCACATACCGTCGAGCGCAAGATGCATCAAGACGCCAACCGCCACAAGCATCCACTGTTTCCGACGTCGACCCCGCCGCGTAACCAGCAGGACAACCGTCATAAGGAGAGCACCAAAGGCAAGGCTGTGTGACCAGAGGCGCGGCGTCTGCCATGTCTGCCACACCGCCACTCCGATGGGCGTATCGATGACATCGGGAAGGATCGCGCCCAGGGCAAGGAAGCGCAGATCCATGTGCTCGTCGCGGAACGCGTACCGCACAAAGGCGGTCGTCAATCCGACATGCCATAGGAGCACAGCTCAGCTGACCAGGATCGATCGACAGTGGATGCACCTTGGTGGATCCTGCTTCTGTGCCTGTGAAACTTCGGCCGCCGACAGTCTCAGATGGCACGAGCCGCATGTGTCGTCGCTCAACCGCCCTACGACCCTGCCCTCTCGCGACGCACGCAGTTCGTCATACATCTCAATCAAATACGGATCGACTAGATCGATCGTCGTCCTCTTGCGATCCTCTTTGACCTCAAGCTCCTTGTCTATCGTCTGCCACTGCGTCCGAATCGAGTCGCCAAGGTTTGTCTTGAGCGCTTCCGCAATCGTTCGCTCTTCGTCGAGGGCCACGAGCTGTGCCTCGGCGGATTCGGCCGCCTCCATGTATTCGAGAACCTCGTCCTCCATCTTCGAGACTTTGCCGTACAGCATGTCGACTTCCCGTCTGAGATAATCAGCGTCACGGGCAGACAGTCCACCGGCATACAATCTGTTCTGCTCCTCGGCTGCCTTGACCGCGGCAATATCAAGCTCTCCGTTTGTTTTGCTCAGCCCTTTCGCTGCCGACCCTGCAGCATCCTTTGCTGCCCCAATTGCCGACCCGATTCGCTCGACATCGGAATGGGCGTCCTTGTAGCTGTCGAGTTCCGGCAATGAGCCCCGCGTGTCGAGCAAACTGTCGATTTTCATATCAATGTCCATGAGTTCAAGTAAATCCTCGAGGCTCTTCAGGGACTCCACGAAACACCCTCCCAGGGATGGGGATCGATTCTCACAAACTCAGCGTTCGGCGCAATCTTGCGTACCACATCGTACAGGTGCTTGACGCCAGGGCGTTCGGTTGGGATGTGCCCAGCATCGATAACACCAATGCCGAGCCGGGTGGCCGTCTGCACACTGTGATGGCCGATATCGCCTGTGACGTACACGTCTGCGAGCGCGGCAGCTTCTGACGTGAAGGAGGATCCAGAGCCCGGCACCACAGCGACCTTCGTAACCGTGGCGTCAGTGCTGTGAGACACCCGCACATCCGATCCGAGCGCGCGAGCAACGTCCTGAGAGAACTCGGACAGCGTGGTCTTCCTCGTAAGCACCCCGAATCTTCCAATCCAGTCTTCTACGCCGACCTCAGTTTCAGCGAAATGCCCCTCAACCTTGACGCCGAGCGCATCCGCAAGCTGATCTCCTGTGCCTCCCTCAGCAACATCCATTGCGGTATGAACGACGACGAGCGATATTGATCCTCCGAGGAGTCGCAGTGCTGTACCTTCGGCCGTGGGCCCATCAACGATGGAAGTAACCGGGTCGAACAACAGCGGGTGGTAGCTCACAAGAGTGTCGACACCTGTCTCAAGGCACGTGCGGGCAACATCGGGTGTGACCTCATGGCAGACCGAGACAGATCCTACGTCAGCGTTGGCGGCACCAAGCTGAAGTCCGACCGGATCCCACGAAGCCGCGCGGCGGAACGGGAACCGTTCGTCGAGGGCGTCAACCAGTGATCCAACAAGCACCCACCGATGCTACTTGACCCAGCGCACCGTGTCTTCGCCACGCGATTCTTGAATGCCCCCTTGACCTCACTTGACCGTCTAATGCCGCTCTGCTCGCGACACGCGGCTTCGTCTCTCCCGTTGAGCGAGAGACATAAAGCCCGCATTAGCTCGTACGGACAAAACAGTTCTTCTCTCTATCTCCCTCCCCTCGCGCGAGGTATGGCCGGAGCGAAGCGAGGGCAGAGAGGGGGCACGCCATGGGCGTTGTGTGCGAGAATTCTGCGGATTGTGGGGGAACACACCACACGGAAAGTGTTGTATTCATTAATCCTGCGGATTCAGGGTTGAGGGTCATCGATTCGGAGGGTCATCGATTCGGGTCCGGCCGAGGCGAATCCCATACTCGTGAAGTAGTCCCGTTGTCGGTCGTCAACATTGTCGACCACGAGGATGTTCCAACCAAGATCTCGGAAGCGGACCCCGTTGTTGCCATACAGCGACGCTCCCGACCGCAAGTCCCGATACGGGGGCGCTACATAGTCAAGATCGATCATCAGTTCACCATTGGTCACTCCTGAGCCAATGAAGACCCCCGCTGGGTCGATATCGCGAAGCAGGAGAAACGTGACATCAGCATCGTCTGCTACAGAAAATGAGGGTCGAATGCGTCGAATGTCCTCAGCATAGAACGTCAGGAACTGATGAACGAAGGGATCATTCGTCTTCACCGCGAGGATCGTCACTGCTTCTCGTGTGGAGAACACTTTTCGAAGAAAATAGATATCAATACCGGAGATGATCACGTTGGTGATCACCACCGGAAACGAGCCGATGAGCGCTCCGTACGCTGCGAAGGTGGCTGCACCTATCAGGTTGATGACCCGAAGCCGCACGATGGAACTCATGGCCAGACTCACGATGATGAGTATCGAACCAACGTATCCGACGAGCTCGTACATCGTATCGGTCGTCACTACTTCCTCCTCGAGGAGCACGCTACCGGCAAGGTCACCGCTGTGGCGCAATACAATCTGCATGCCAGACTGTCCTAAGGAGGACCTCATGTCAGATGTCGTAGAAATCGCTCGTTACTCAAGCGAATTTGCCGGACTTACAGCT
>SMXV01000118.1 GCA_004356175.1 Acidobacteriota bacterium | reverse complement strand
TCAGGCTCGTGCGCGACAGCGTTGTCGTGTACGAAGGAACAATCGTGTCGCTCCGCAGATTCAAGGACGACGTCCAGACGGTTGCGACGGGCTTCGAATGCGGGATCGGGTTGTCGAAGTTCAAGGACATCAAAGTCGGCGACACGATCGAGTCGTTCGAGGTGCGAGAGATAGCGCGAACATAATGCTTCTGCCAAAATGTTCGACGATACACGGTTGGATTCATCATCATGCTTGGCGAGCCGAACAGTGAGGCGTTATGGCACGGCAAAGTAACCAACGGATGCGCAAGGTCAACGAACTTGTTCGAGAAGTTGTGGCAGACGCGATTCTTGATCTCAAGGATCCACGCATCGGATTTCTGACCATTACCGGCGTCGAGACAAGCCCAGACAAACGTCACGCCGCCGTGTACTACTCAGTGCTTGGTTCAGACCAGGAGAAAAAGGACACCGCCGCTGCGCTCAAAAGTGCATCCCCTCGGATTCAGCGTGTGCTTGGCACGGAGACCTCGATGAGATACACACCGGTGCTGGAGTTCCGTGTTGACACCTCAATCGACCATGGCATCCGTATCAACCAAATCCTCGCGGATCTTGACATCGAGAGTGAAACTGATGAACTCTGATTCCAAGGACGTTCTGGACAGGGACCGATGGGACAGGCTGGTGGCAACACTTGCATCGGCGAAGTCGATAGGCGTGGTCGGGCACGTTGTTCCTGATGGCGACGCGTTCGGTTCGATGATCGCTATCGCTCGCTCAGCTCGCCTCGCCGGAAAGTCAGCTCTGGCGTCCTTCGAGGATCCATTCATCGTTCCCGAAGAGCTTTCGTTTCTTGACACATCGGTTCTCGTGCCATCTCAAGACTTTCCGAGGGATCTGGATGTAGCAATAGTCGTCGACACGTCGGTCCGGTCAAGAGTCGGTGATCTGGCTGACGCGATGGAGCAGGCGGACACCCTTGTTGTTCTTGACCACCACATTTCGGATGGGTCGTGGGGCGATGTTGTGTATGTCGATGCTTCAGCAGGTGCGACAACGGAGTTGGTTCATCAGCTGCTGGTGGACCTTGGATGGCCTATCGATGTAGGTGTCGCCACGGCCTTGTACACAGGCATCGTCACAGACACTGGGCGTTTCCAGTACTCGTCGACGTCGTCAAGAACTCATGACATCGCCTCCGAGCTCTTGGCCCTTGGAGTCCAGACCGATGTAATCGGTCAAAAACTGTTTGAGGAGTCTCCCTTCGGATATTACGAAGTTGCATCGCGGGTGCTTGGTCGCGCAGTTCTGGACGATGAGCGCGCCTTTGTATGGTCGATTCTGCTTCTTGGCGACCTCGATGCCGCTGATCTGCAATCACACGAAACCGAGGGACTCATTGATCTCGTCCGTATGGCGAGGGGAACCGACGTTTCGTGTCTGCTGAAGGAGAAGGAAGATGGCACGATCAAGGGCAGCATGAGGTCACGGGGGAGGGTCGATGTTGCTGCACTTGCGGGGGTGTTCGGCGGGGGTGGACACCACAACGCCGCCGGATTTTCGTCTGAACTGTCTGCATCGGATATCATTGCACGAATCTCGGACCATCTCGATAGTTCCGAAGTTAGGAAGAGCAGCGAGTGACAACAGGCTTCCTGCTGATTGACAAACCCACCGGATCAACGGCGCACGACGTTGTGGCCAGGATTCGCAGGAGCGTCGGCGCCAAGGTTGGACACGCAGGCACGCTCGACCCAATGGCGACGGGACTCCTCGTCCTCGGCCTTGGAGGTGCAACGAGGCTCTTGCGGTTTGTACAGATAGCGGATAAGGAATACGTCGCCACTGCCCTCTTCGGTGTTGCGACGGACTCGCTCGATGCTGACGGTGCAATCCTGTCGAGGGAACCACTGCCGGTTACGTCGGCTGAAGTGGAAGCTGCGATGGAGCGATTCCGCGGGAACATCATGCAGATACCTCCGATGGTTTCTGCCCGGCGTGTCGGCGGACGCCGTCTCTACGAGCTGGCACGTGAGGGCAAGATCGTTGAGCGCGAGGCGCGATCCGTCACCATACGCCAGCTCGAACTTGTCGATCTTGCTCCGTCGAACTATCCAGAAGTGACGTTTCGAACCGTATGCACAACAGGTACATACATCAGAACTCTTGCCGATGACCTCGCCCAAGCCCTCGGTGGGCACGCACATCTGACTGCGCTTCGCCGCATGAGAATCGGTTCTCTTGACATTTCGCAGGCGGTGACGGTTGAAGAGGCTGTTCGCATCATTGAAGCGTCCGAGCTGGACCACATACTTGTTAGTCCGTCCGATGCGCTGTCTGACATACCGAAAATTACGGTCGACGATACAATGGCCGCAGCGGTAAGGCACGGGCGGGATCTGCCGGATCTCCTTGTTCCAGATTTGTTTGCCGAAGGGAGCGGCGAGGGTGCGTCGCCTGTGCGCATCACGGATCGCGAAGGCAAACTCATTGCGATATACCGTCACGACCGGTCAACGCTTCGACCTCAGGTCGTGCTCTCGTGAGGGTCTACACGGGAGATCCAGCCGACTGGGATCTCGGCGATGTGCCCACTTCAGTGGCGATCGGTGTTTTCGATGGCGTCCATCGTGGGCACGCTGCTGTTTTCGCCCGGCTCATGGAGGACACGGAGAACCGGTCTGTTGTCGCCATGACGTTCGCGACCCACCCGGTTGAAGTCGTGACGGGGCGACCCGGACCGCCTGCTCTGACGACGCTCGAACGTAGAATCGAATTGCTCAGTGCTCTCGACATTGATGCGGTTGCAGTTATCGAGTTTGATGAAACAGTACGAAACCTCTCACCTAGGGTGTTTGTGGAGACCTTCATTGTCGAGGGTGTGCACGCTGAACTGGTCTCCGTCGGAGAGGACTTCAGGTTCGGATATGAGGCTGGTGGAACTGTCGGAACACTCCGTGTGTGCGGCGGCACTTTCGGATTCGATGTGATTTCAACACCGATCCTTACGCTGCACGGAATGGAAGTGCGATCAAGCTCCATCCGTGCTGCAATCGCGTCCGGCAGCGTCGCCCTCGCAGCTCGGATGTTGGGGCGACCGTTTGAGGTCGCCGGAACCGTAGTTCCCGGTGACGCTCGCGGACGATCAATCGGATTTCCAACAGCAAACATCGCTGTCCCGAGCGCACTTGTTCGGCCAGCCTCTGGCGTGTACGCGGTGACGTCAGACATCAAGGGAGCCAGGTACCTTGGAGTCTGTAACGTCGGCACTCGCCCGACGTTTGGAGGGGGAGACGAAACAATCGAGATCCATTTTCTTGACTTCGACACAGACCTCTACGACACCGAGCTGAGGGTGGAATTCGTCGATAGATTGCGCAACGAGCAACGGTTCACGTCCGCGGAATCTCTCATCGTACAGATTCGCGCCGACATTGCGAGAGCCAGGATCATCTTGAGTGATAGCTGAGAATCGTCGTCGGGAACGACAGTTGAGCCATATGGCGGGTTCGGAGTAGAACCGAGCTCGACCAATGAACGGCGTATTTTGGCTTGGACAGCCCTACCAAATCTGCAACGCTCAGCGGTAGGACTAGTGCTATGGGTGGTATCGTGTCAGATTCTGGCGACGATTCTCGACCCTGGCGACGAAAACAGGAGATCGCTATGGCTTCGACGGGACGTACGCCGCGGTTGGCGCTGTGTACTTTGAACCATGGCGACCCAACACATGAGGACGAGCAGGTGCAATTATCGTCCTCTTCGTCCCCTCGCTGTTCGCAGTCTTCGACGCTCTTCCTACCTCATGCGGTGACGGGACGGTCACAATGGGCAAGACCATCGTGTTGTCAGGCGGGGTACACGGCAACAGCACCTCCAAGATCAATCGTGGGTCCATCGCTGGTGGAGTAGCATCCGTCGCCAACGGTGTCCCCTCGATTGGTGAGCGTCTCGCTGGCTCGGTATCGATGGCGAATTACCGCCAAGGTGGATTCAAGGCACTCCGCGCAGGATCGGACTATCACGACTTCAACGGCGTTGACATCAAGGCCTCAGCTTGAGCGGGCCGGGTATCTGCTACACGACCAAGAAGGTCAACCTCAGCGGCAACAGCTTGTCGCTCAGCAACATCACGTTCATCATTGACGTAGAAGGACAGGGTTCGATTGTGTTCCTGATTACGGTTGAAACACAAAATCTGTCCTACTACGCGTCCGACGACGCCAACCCGGAGAAACTGCTCGTGTTCACAAACGCTGGTGACACGAGTTGCAAGCCAACGGTGAATTTCAACGATAGCAATGGCCGCTTTAAGGGCATCGTCTACGCGTCGACCGGTCAGGTGCGTATCGATCGACCGAACAGCGCCGCTCCACCCTGGGTGCGGTCATTGCGAACAACCTCAACATCATCTTCTACGGCAGCTTCGCGGCGGGCGACGAGATCGCCGCACGATACAAGTAGCGGCTTTCCAGACAGGTGCGTGCACGCAAATCATGCACGTATCCGCGGGTCTTGAAATCTGGGCGTCGACGATTCATTCTATGATTAGCCCGCACTTCCCGAAAGGGAGTGCGCGTGTTCTCGCTATTCGTCGCCGGACTCATCCTGGTGATTCCCACAGGTATTGACGGACTCTCCGATGGCGGTGTTGAGATGCCGAGTTTCATCGTTCCACGTGCGGGCCTTGGACTGTCGCCCCGGCCCATTGTGTCGGCACCCTTGCCGTTGCCCGCGCCCAAGAGACGAAGGGCGCCGGAAGGACTCGGTGTTGCAGTGGGTCTCACTGCCGTGGTAGGGGCGGCAGTGTCGTTGGTTCGCAAGAAGCGGGACGACGAACCGTTCTACGTGATCGTCCACGGAAACGGCGGCTCGGACGATGACTTCGACATGCTCCTCGAAAAGATAGGCATTCCGAGTGACCGAGTTGTCGGGTTCGACTACTCAAATGGCGACCCGCACGTCTCATCCACAGAGGCAAGCAAACGCGTGTCGACCCAAGACGCTGCCGCTGCGCTTGACGCATTGATTCGTGCGCTCGCAATCGACCACAGCAATATCTACTCGATTCACCACTCGAGAGGTGGCGCAGTGGGTGTGTCGATGATTGCGGCGCTCGATGATGGCAGGGCTGCACCAATCGACGGGTATGTGGGCGCCGCACTTCTCGAGCCGGCAATCGATGGAGGCCTTATCGGTCTGCTTCAGCGTTTCGGACGCTTCACAACTCTTCTGCCTGACAATGGGGGTTTCGACCCGATCATGTGCATTGATGGTGGGTGCAGAGACGTTCGGCAGAACCTTGGTCGACGTGCAGGCGTTGAGGTGATAGCAGTCAGGAATCAAGATGCCATCGTTACGAACTTCCGAGACAACCCCGATGGGCTGCGCATCCTTGACCTGACCAATGACGGCGGTGTGTCGGCCGTGTGGTGGCTCCCTCTCAGTCCGCTCATGGCCGTATGGCGCATCACCCGAGCCCACGCGTCGGTTCTCAAGCACGATGCTGTCGCAAATTGCATATCGGCGGAGGTCGCGCTTGCTGGTTCGTGCGTCTGGAGGAACGGCTAGGAGCGTGGGTCAGTATGGGTGTGTATGGCTTGGCGATCAGGCGCGCCAGTCGCACAGGGCGAGGTTTCGCCGCTCCTGGTGGCGGAATGGCGGAGCCGAGACCGCAGCGAGTGGTGATGCATGGTCGTCAAGGAGTGTGCAGTCGATACTGACCCGTGCTCCTAGGAGCGCTGCGTTTTGCTAGAGTTGGGCGATGCAGCGGTCCTACCACCACGGAGTGTCACCCTACGAAGCCACGTTTGGGTTCGCGCGGGCTGTCCGCGTCGGAGATGCAATCCATGTTGCTGGCACAGCGCCCGTACCCGAGCCAGGAACTTCGTTGGCTGTCGGACCCTATGCCCAGATGATTCGGTGCGGAGAGATCGCGGCGCAGGCCCTTGAGGCCCTTGGTGGCTCAATGGATGACGTCGTGCGTACTCGCATGTTCATTGTCAATACGCAGGATGCTGACGACGTCGGTCGAGCGCATAAGGAGTTGTTCGGCAATGTTTCGCCTGCGGCGACCATGGTTGTTGTAGCTGCTCTTCTTGACCCGCAGTGGCTCGTTGAGATCGAAGTCGAAGCAGTCGTGTAGATCCTGTGCAATGGTGCAGAATCAATGCCGAGATAGAACGAGAGTTTGTTACCATTCTGCGTGGGCAGTCGCCCGACTACTTACACGCGTAAGAAAGAACCTCGTGAACGATACGAACACAGTTGTAGATGAATATGGGATGCACGCCACGGACACAGGATCACCTGAAGTCCAGGTTGCTCTCCTCACTGGTCGTATCGATCACCTCACCGAGCATTTGAAGACCCATAAGAAGGATCATCACAGCCGGAGAGGCTTGCTCATGATGGTCGGAAAACGTCGGCGTCTGCTTCGGTACCTCCAAGGACAAGATGTGGAGCGTTACCGGTCCCTGATTGTAAAACTGGGACTACGTCGCTAGTACTGACAGAGAGGCGGCTCCGGCTGCCTTTTGTCATGGCTGGATCGACTGAACAATGGAGGAAGTGATCTGGTTGTCAGTGGTCGCTATTCGAATGACATCTCGAATGTCGACCACTGCCAATTGGGCCTCCTCCCGTACAAAAGGAGAAACGCGTGGCAGAGACCACCGTACGCGGGCGTGTTGGTGAGGTAGAGATCTCATTCAGCGCAGGAAAGCTCGCACAACTCTCCGATGGGGCAGTTGTTGCCCGCATTGGAGATACCCAGGTCCTCGTGACCGCAACCGCAAAGCGCAGCCTCAGAGATGGCGTGGATTTCTTTCCACTCACCGTTGATGTTGAGGAGCGCACATACGCAGTTGGCCGAATTCCGGGATCGTTCTTCCGTCGTGAAGGACGCGCATCGGAGAAAGCGATCCTTGCTGATCGCCTCATCGACCGGCCGCTACGGCCAAACTTCGCAAAGGGCTACCGCAACGACACCCATGTCGTTGGCACGATTCTCTCTGCAGACCTTGAGAATCCGCACGACATCATCACACTCAACGGCGCATCGGCTGCACTCACCCTCAGCCCGATTCCTTTCGAGGGACCAATCGGCGCTATCAGGCTTGCGTTGTCGCATGGTGAATGGATTCCGTTCCCAACATATGAGCAGGGCGAAGAGTCCGTGTTTGAGATCGTTGTTGCTGGAAAGCGGAACGCCGATGGCGACATCGACATCTCAATGGTTGAAGCCGGTGCATCTGAGAATGGATACCGGATGGTTCAGGACGGCCAACAGGCCTCGGACGAAGCAACCGTTGCTGCCGGACTCGAACTCGCCAAGGAGTACATTGCTGTACTCGTTGACCTTCAGCTTGAACTGCTCGAAAAGCACGGCGCACCAGAGCCTGTGGAATGGATACTTGTTTCGGAATTCTCTGATGAGATGTACGAAAGGGTCGAGTCGATTGCAAAAGCGAAGCTTGAGGCTCTTGGCACGATTGTCAAGAAGCACGAGCGTCAGAATGCGGAGTCAGAAATCAAAGAGGAGACGATTGCCTCTCTTGGTCTCGATGACGACGACTCAGACGGCCTCAAGGAGGCCAAGGCTGCCTTCTCAGCAGTTCAGAAGAACGTCATGCGTTCACGGGTTGTTGCAGAGGGCGTCCGCATCGACGGTCGTGGCCTCACTGACATCCGTGAACTGACCATTGAGGTCGGGCTTGTGCCTGGCGTCCATGGTTCTGCACTCTTCCAGCGTGGCGAGACCCAGGTTCTCAACATCACAACGCTCGGCATGCTCAAGATGGAGCAGATGCTCGACACGATCTCCCCAGAGGACTCGAAGCGCTACATGCACCACTACAACATGCCTCCCTACGCCACTGGCGAAGCGGGTTTCATGCGTGGTCCAAAGCGCCGCGAGATTGGGCACGGTGCTCTGGCCGAAAAGGCGCTGCACCCTGTCATTCCTCCAGTCGAGGACTTTCCATACGCATACCGCCTCGTTTCTGAGGTGCTGATGTCGAATGGGTCATCGTCTATGGCTTCTGTCTGTGGATCATCGCTGTCCCTCATGGATGCAGGTGTTCCCATTGCCGCCCCAGTTGCGGGTATTGCAATGGGCCTCATCTACCAGGATGGCAAGTTCGCGACACTCACCGACATTCTCGGTGTTGAAGATCACCTCGGTGACATGGACTTCAAGGTTGCTGGTACTGCTGACATGATTACAGCGCTGCAGCTCGACACGAAGATCGAGGGACTGCCAGCCGACGTACTTATAGCTGCAATGGATCAGGCGCATGATGCACGGATGCGCATCCTCGACGCAATGAACGCTGTTCTTCCTGAGGCACGCAGCGAGCTTGCGGAGAAGGCACCGAAGATTGAGTCGATTATGGTCCCCAAGGACAAGATCGGTGAGGTCATCGGGCCAAAGGGTAAGACGATCCGTGAGCTCGAAGAAGAGACCGGTGCTGTTATCGAGATCGACGATGACGGAACGGTGCGCGTCGGTGCACCTGACACCGTTTCGATGAATCTCGCCAAGGAACGCATCCTCGCAATCGGCTTCCCACCAGAAGCGAAGATTGGCGAGGTGTACGACGGAGAGGTTGTGAACGTCACCAAGTTCGGTGCGTTTGTCAACATCCTTCCCGGCCGTGACGGGTTGCTGCACATCTCCAAGATTGGTGGCAACAGGCGCATCGACAGGGTCGAGGATGTTCTCAACCTCGGCGACGCTGTCAAGGTTGTCGTTCGCGAGATTGACGACCGTGGCAAGGTAAGTCTTGAGATGGCCGACGTTCCGTCAGGAGATTCCGGCGGCAGTTCTGATGTTCCCGCTCCCCGCGAGGAGAAGCGGGACGGCGGCAGTCGCGACCGAGGAGGCCGCAACGGCGGCGGACGCGATAACAGCGATCGAGGCGAGTCTTCGAGCGAGTCGTCAAGCGACAAGCCGAGGCGCAAGCAGGTCTCCTTCGAGGATCAGTTCAACCCCGACAACTAACCACAACCCAATCCAAGACCCTTCTGGCGTCCCCAACCGCACCATATTGCGGCTCGGGACGCCAGAAGCGCGTGGAGGGGGATAGGCGGAGTTGACAGTCGAACGTATGTTCGACTAGAGTGGAGGGTTCAGCGGAGGCGCTCGCTGGTGTGAGGACGCGAGAGGACACCTGCGGTGGTAACCAGACTGCACCATTCGGTCGCTTTGACGACCCTTGAAACACCTGACATTGCCCATGATTTCGGTCTGTTGTCGCTTGCCCCTGGGCAGATTGCGGGGCTGAGCGGTTTACCGGGGTCTGGGCTCACCCGTATTGGTCTTTCGCTGCTTGCACCGTATGCGTCGCGTGGAACACTTGTCTATCTCGACGTGCGTGGATGGGCAAGTCCCGCGGCTGCATGGGAGTTGGGCATTGAGCCCGATCAGTTTGTTGTGGTTCGCAGCAGCGACGTCGTGTCATGGGGACGCATCGTTGCAACCCTGCTTGACGGTGTTCCCAGCGTATATGCAGAGGTACCTCGGGGCATGCCGGATCGTGCGTTGTACAAACTTGCTGCAAAAGCGAGGGCACAGCGCACAGCCCTTGTCCTACGCCCAATTACTGGGCAGCTGCCCAGTGGGGTTGCGCACCTCAACCTTGTGGCACGCGAGGTCGTGTGGGAGGGGACTGAGGCTGGTCATGGAAGTCTGAAACATCGACGCACCATTCTTGCTGTTTCGGGGAGAGCAACAAGAGGTATGGAGCGAACAATTGAAATTGAGGATAATGGAACGAACGATCTGCGTGTGGTATCCGACATGGGCGCTCAGACAACCGGGGAAGTTGTGGGGTAAATTAGGGCTGGATGAACCGACCCAGGCGGTGGGGCAGGATGGCCATGTTGTGGCGCGCAACGAGACAGCAGCACGATGCGGCGTGACCGTTGGCATGATGCGCCGTTCCGCAGAAGCTGTTTGCCCAACAATCACAACCATTGTCCAGGACCTCCGTGTCGAGATGGCGAGGTTCGAACCGGTAGTACAAGCTGTTGAGTCTCTTGTGCCTCGCGTCGAGATTGCTGAACCAGGAACGATGTACATCCCCATCTCGGGAGCGGTTGCCTACTACGGGGGAGAGGAGGCGCTCTGTGAACGTCTCGACAAGGAGCTCGAACCTTACGGCGGTGATCGACGGATGGGGCTTGCAGCAGGCATTTTCGCCTCATATCAGGCTGTGAGACAAACAACCACAGACGATCCACTTCACATTGTCGACAACGATGCTGAGTTTGTGCGGAACCTTGACGTTGAGAGCCTTGGCAGCGCGGATATTGCCGCAACGTTCCGCTGGCTCGGTATCACAACACTTGGCGCATTGGCTGAGTTACCTGTCAGTGCCGTTGTCACACGTTTTGGACGTGAAGGTTTGCTTGCGCACCGTCAGGCGCAAGGAATGAGTCGCAGGGTCGATCCAAGGTCCATTCCCGAGGACATGACGGTCGAGTCCCAATTCGATCCACCAATAGAGGACTTTGAGCAGGCGTCGTTCGTGGCACGCAACATGGCCCAGCGTCTCATTGGAAACCTTGCCCCACACGGTGTTGCGCCGCACCGTGTGGTCATCACGGGAATCGCAGCGGACGGCAGCGAACGTTCAAGAACATGGCGTAGCGCAGACCCATTCTCAGACAAGAGCCTTGCCGAGCGTGTCAGATGGCAGCTTCGAGCATGGATAGAAGGAGTGACAGGCGGGATTCACGGCGGTCTTGCGCTCCTGCGACTGGAACCAGCTGATCTCTCTGGTGCGGGACGCCAGATGGCTCTTGCCGATGATGCCAAAGCGTTCGAGGAGACACAGAGAGCGCTCATGGAGGTGCAGGCAATTGCGGGCAGGGAGAATGTGGTCGTGGCGCATCCCCAAGGCGGACGTGACGCTTCTGAACGTGTGCTATGGACTCGCTGGGGTGACAAGGAGAACACTGCGGAGCGCGATCTGGATGCGCCGTGGCCTGGACAGATTCCCGGCCCCTCACCGGCTCTTGTTCCGTCGACACGAATTCCTTTCGACATCACCTGGGTCGATGGCATACCTGAGCAGGTCCGTCTTCGTAGCCGTTGGGTGCCCGTGCTGTCGTGGGCAGGTCCGTGGCGACGTTCCGGCCGATGGTGGGATGAGGAAGGTCCATCGGACCAGTACCAGATCGTCACCTCAACAGGTGCATATCTGTGCGAAGTGAGAGAAGGAAGAAGCTATCTACTCGCCGTATACGACTGAAGAGTCAGCCATCAGCTTTTTGGTATGTGGCGAGCATCGAGGCCTGGACGGATTTGGTGAGGGTCGTGAGGTTGTCCTTGTTGGTGAAGGAGGATGTGTCGATGGGGTCGAGAATGTGTAGTGCGGCGCGACCGGGAAAGAAGAGTTTTGAACCGGGTTTCGAGATGCGGTCAGTTCCTGTGATGACAACGGGAAGAATTGGCAGCCCTGAGTCGATGGCGATTCGGAACGCGCCCTTCTTGAAGGGAAGGAAGACTTCACCGTCGCCTCTCGTTCCTTCGGGGAAGATAAGTAGGGAGTATCCCCGTTCGGCTGCAAGGATAACTCCTTTCTTCACGGCTTGTCGCGACGAAGCGCCATCTCCGCGGCTGACCTCGATGACCCCGATTGCGCGCATTGCTTGTCCAACCAGCGGGATGCCGAAGACTTCTCGTTTCGCGAGAAAGCGCCCATTGATGGGAAGCGAGGCTATGAGCAGCGGGATATCGAACATCGACAGATGGTTTGCGACGACGATGTATCGCTTGGAGGGGTCGACCAGATCAAGACCAGTGACCTCATGTGTCACAGGCGGGATGCGGAGAAACAACTTTGACCAGAACGTTAGGAGCCGGTCGAATGATGCTGCCTCCGAACGGACAGCCGTGGAAACGACGATAAAGAATGCAAGACACAGCGTGACGACAAAGAACAGTGGGACGAGTATGAGAGTCCGAACGGTGGCTGCTGTTGTGCGGAGCATGCGCGGTAGCGTAGACACGATGCAGGGAATGGACGAATGAGACGTGTGTCAATTGACGCAGCAAGGCGAATAGCCCTTGGTGCCCAGGGCTTCGGTCGCCCTCGCGCCGAGGGAAGAGTCGACGTGCGTCACTTCAGGCGCGTCATGGACACCATCGGTCTCGTGCAGCTTGATTCGGTGAACGTGTGTGTCCGGAGCCACTACATGCCGTTCTATTCGCGCATCGGGCCGTACGACCAGGACGCGCTGGATTTGTGGCTGAACGAGAGCGGGGAGAACTTTGAGTACTGGGCGCATGCAGCGGCGGCCATGCCGGTAGAAAAGTACCCACTCTG
>SMXV01000117.1 GCA_004356175.1 Acidobacteriota bacterium | reverse complement strand
TGCCAACAGAGCATCAGTCATAAAACTGACATTGGCGGTGAAGGAAGCGTACGACTCGCTGCTCGCAGAGGCGGTGGTTCGTGGTGGTGCACCTTCTCCCGGTAACTATCTCGGACTCAGTACCAATAATGATCACTATGGAGTGAATATCTCAGGAGGTTCACTCCAGGTCAGTGATCTGCCGGACGGTGACCTAACGATGGTGAACCCTTGGGTTGCCCACACTGTAACCATAAAGGCTTTACAGAATGGTTTCATCGACCCGGATGATTTCCTTGATTGGATGACCGAAGAATTACTCGAAACAGTCCTTCACGAACTAGCACACAACTCAGTTCGCAGCCACAACCAGTCCTTCGTATCCCATCTGGACAGGTTGCGGGTAGCGACACACAAGAAGTTCATTGAACTACGACCGGAGATGCAAGATGCCGTCGCAGAATTCATCAGAGACCCAGCGTTCCACCAAGACAAGCTCACAATCGACGCCGCTCAGCAAGGAGAAGATTTACTTAGCTCGATTACTACCGGCGCTACAACCAAAGGATCAGGGCGTCCCAGTGATCAGGGCGATACTGGGCCAAGCCGAGAAGGAAGGGGTCAACCCGAAGAAGCTGTACCGAGCGGCGCAAGACGGAATCTTGGAAAGCTGGAAGCCGCTGCCCTCTTGGAACGACGTAAAGCCGTAGAGCAAGAGATCAAGGATGCCGAGCCGGGCAGCCCAGCAATCAGGTCACTGCTGAAAGAACGGGTCGCATTGGACGCCGAGCTTCTCAGGCGTGGCACCAAGATCACGTTCGGCGAGCCGAAGCCACCAGCAAAATCGGCCTTCCCGAAAAACCGACCAGCAAAAGATAACGAGCTTCCACCTGAGATCCGAGGCATCTTGCGTGCCTTGAACATTGCTCCCAAGAGCATAACCATCGTGTCCGACCCGGCAGAGATGGAGAAGCTCAACAAGAAGGGCCGACCACGGGCGATCAATCTTCGATCAGTCGGTGGAAAGTCTGCACGCATCTGGTTCGTGAAGGGCAAGCCTGCTTTCTATGCGGCACCCGGTGCCCCGGTCCCTTCGGTACCAAACCTGAAGACTGAAGCTGAAGACATGGCGACGAAGAAACCGTCGCCGGGTATGGAGTCTGGCAAGACACCGAGTGTCAACGACGATCCACGTAAGCGTGAGTCTGAGTCTCAGCAGCGTGCCGACCATTACGAGAATGATCACGCCGCCTATCAGCAGGATGTCTTGGACATGGAACGTGGTGAGTCGAAGCCAGACTACGGTGGTAGCGTAGTTTCTAGGATGGATCAGGAGCCGTGGGATGGCATAATGCACGAAGGCCCTGTGATGGGGGCTGTTGCCCGCTTACAGGTACTCGCTGGCCTGCCCATGCCGGAACTGCTCCAGTTCGCCAAGATATTGCTCGGCAAGACACCAAGGATTCAGAGGCTTCGGAAGGCATGGGGTCAGATCCAGCCGGGGCCTGAAACCCCTCTCGGCGATCCCGTTGACACTGAAGCTACACAGATATTCATTGATCCTAAGACAGCATCAGACCCATCCATGCTGGCCAAGACACTCGCTCACGAGATCGGTCATCTGATTGACTACATGGGCAAGGGCGTTCTGGAGGATGAGGTTGCCAAGGCACCTGTGATCGCAGACATTCTGGAGCGGATCGCTAACTTGCGAACGGCGTTCGCCCGTGCCGCGAATCTGTATGAGACCCTGCCCGGTGAACCGGGAGGACCGCCGCCACTGTCTGTCGAAGATAAGGCTCGTCTGCTTAGACTTGCAGACCAACTTCTTCGTGGTGCTGATGTCGAAGCTGAGATCGACGAGTTCATTGAGACCACCAGTGGTGTGACAGCAGAAGATGTCCTGTCCATCTGGCGTGTCACGATGAGTGATCAGTCGGCAGTGCCGGACGAACTACTCAGATTCATCATGGCCGCTGACCGTGCCACCAAGAAGTCGATCGTGGCTCAGGCTATGCGTGGGGTGACGCCGGTAGAGCTTTCCCAGTTCGTCACCACCATTCGCACACCGACCGGCAAGAAGATCAAGACCCGCGTCAAGGCACCAGATCCAGACCCGACCGCAGTATTCAACAAGCTCAAGGAACTGATCACCGAAGAGATCCGCAAGCGTGACCTGTTCGAGCGGGAAGCTATGCGTGAGGAACTCATCGAACTCTCTGAGTGGTGGACCCCATACAACAAGACACCAGCAGTGGACCCGAAACCCGCAGAGCAGGCTCGTCTGCGACGGGTCCAGAAGACATACCAAGCATATAGAGAACGCTCAACTGAGTTGTACGCTCAGGCGTTGAGCGTGTTGCTCAACTCACCGGGTGAACTAAGTGACAGGGCACCGAACTTCTACCGGGCGTTCCTGAACTACATTGATCGCAAGCCGGATGTGATCAAGGCGTTTATGGAAATGCAGATGATTCTGGCTGGTGACCGCAACGCTCTTGGAACCAACCGGATGAATCAGGCGTTGGTGATGTTTGACGATGGCCGCAGGGCACTGACGGCCCACTCCGAAGCGATCAGAGGTGCCCACCGGAGTATGCCAGAACGGCTGTCGCAATGGCTGGAGGCCGCGATCTTCTCAACCACCGGACCAGCACAACGCCGCGCCAAGGCTGCCAAGAGGGAAGCCAAGGAAGGGCTGACTTCGCCAGACTTCACAGAGGACGACGCTCAGGCTGCGTGGTATGCGTTGGATGAACTGCACCAGATCAACAACGAATACAGCGTGATCGTTGGTCAGACAGAGAACAAGATTATGAGCCCCCTCCGCAAAGAGGGTATCACTCCAGAAGATGTCGGTGAGTTCCTGCTGCACAACAGGGTGATCAATGAGCGTGGACAGATTGCTAACCCCCTTGGCCACATACCAGCGACATCCAAGCAACAACTCGAATTCATGCGGGAGAGACTCGGTGATGATCGCTACGAACTGCTGGTCAAAAAGATGGAGCAGTGGCACCGCGAGATCGTGTTCCCACAGGTTGAGCTTGCGGTCGAACGTGGTATCTACCCGGCTGATCTAGTTGCCGGACTTGAGCAGAACAAGGACTTCTACTCGACGTTCATGGTGATACGTCACCTAGAGCGAAGCGGCAAGGTTCCATCGGGGATCTTCGCACAGGTCGGCACGTTCGAGGGAGTGATGAACCCGTTCGACGCAACGATGATGAAGTTGCAGTCGCTCAACAGGTTCGGTCAGTTGAACCAAGCCAAGCGTCCGATCCGCAAGGTTCTCGAAGAGAGCTACGAAGGCGTGGAGATCAGGAAGCTCTCAGCCAGAGAGGCTGGTGTCGGACGAGACACACCACGAAAGAAGGCTGAGCCGGGGTTCGACTATATGTGGATCATGGATGATGGCAAGGGTGCTTGGTATGAGGTGCCACAAGAAATCGTCGATAGTTTCAAGCGTCACGACATTGGAACGCTGAAGCGTGTTGCTGATTTCTCACAAAGCTTTGTCTACAAACGGTTCCACCCTCTGTTCGTGACCTACAACCCCGGCTTCATGGTCAACAACCTACCTCGTGACTTCAGGCGTACGTGGGTCAACATTGGCACGATCGGCAGCAAGCACCGCAAGATCATGCTGGACAAGCTGATCGCAGACGGGATGGACCCGAAGCAGGCCAAGAAACAGGCGAAGAAACAGAACATCACAATTGGCCAGATCATGTATGCGTACTGGAAAGCTTCGCCTGTGGCATGGCGTAGAGCCCGTGGTGTGAGTGACGAGCTTATCGACAAGATGATGAACGAGAAGGCACTGAACGCCTCGTTCGCACTTCGAGCCGACGACAAGGAAATCAGCACGTACAACGAGATCCTTGCCCAGAGTGGGATTCGCGGGCCGGTCGAAGGTCAGCACATGATGCGAAGGATCATCGGTGGAATGCTGAACTTGGTCGCCTCAATAAACACGTTCCAAGAAACACAGGCTAAGGTCGCTGTCTACAACATGCTGGACGCTCGCGGAATACCCACCGAAGAACGCTCGTACATTACACGTACGTTCGCGGGCACGCCAAACTTCACCAAGAAGGGTCTCATCACACCACTCACCAACGGCGTCTTTATGTACTCCAACGTGCGGTGGCAAGGTATGCAAGCCGACATCAGTCTGGCGACCAATCCACAGACCCGAATGGGTTGGTGGTGGCGTCGGATGATGTGGACATTCGTCCCGGCGACACTTAATTTCGCAGGTCTAATCGGTTTGTTCGGTGATGAGCTAAAGGCATTGTTTGAGCGGATCGGCGACTACTTCAATGAGACGTATGACGTGATCCCGCTTGGCTTCTCGTACAAAGACGGGACTGCGTTCGGGAAAGCCATTGGTCCTGTCGCACTGATAAAGGGTGCTATAGCAGGCGATGATGTACCCGAAGGCGACATGAAGACCATATTCCTTACGCTCCCACAGGATGACATGGGTCGCATCATTCGTTCTATCTACTTGCAATTTCTCAGATCATTAGAGCCGGGCAAGCCGTTCGGGTTTACTGAGAACCAACCGCCGACAGCCGGAGAGAGCTTCAATCGTGTGGTCGAGGGTATCTGGGGTGACACGATCGGAGGTATGAACCCGGCATTCGATATCGGTTGGAAGTGGTCTCAGTATGCGATGGGACAGAACCCACGCGAACGGTTCTTTGGCTCGGACATCGTTCCACGGGACGACTGGAATGCAGGTGGACTTTATCGTGCTCGGCACATGGCGATGTGGACGACGAACCAGTTTGGTGTGCTTAGCACGGTAACGCATGGACTCAGGCGGCCAATGTTCGGTGGTCCGGGCACGCCTGAACAGGAATGGCATCTTGAGACCACAATCAAATCAATGCCCGGAATAAGCCGCCTTCTTCGTGTTAGTGATCGTGGTCTCAAAGAGGATGAGTGGCGTCTGCTGCACGAACAGGCGAAGGAAGATGCACTGCTCAGAGTGAAACTTCCTAAAATCATCAACCCAGTACGTCGAGAGCGATACAGACTGTACGCATTGCCTCTAGAGAGTCTCACTGATCAGCAGCGACGACGGCTTGCAATCTTGAATGCTTGGTACGGCGACATCTACCTTCCACTGGCACATGCGATCAAAGTCGCCAGTGAGGCGGGTGACGAGAAGAGGGCCGAAGAACTTCGGGACCGGCTCGGCGAACAGACCGAGAGATTCAAAGGCAACTAAAAGGGGCACCCCTTTCGGGATGCCCCAGCCTTAGCCACTGCCATCCTTGGCCGTGTTTACGTGTTGCCACCGACTGCGGCGACTCTCCACCAATCCAAGTCGAAGTTGTACGCCGTGCCCAAGGTGGACTTGACGGCGAGCAACATGGCCATATGGTTCACGTCGGGGAAGGCGAGTGCGGTTGTGATGTCGAGGGTCTGGACGAGGGCACCGTCAAGGTAGTAGTCCAGAACGCCACCACCGTTCGCGCCAGCACCGCCCCGATACCTCATTCCCACCTTGAAGAAGGTGTCCACGGCGAGAATCGTGTTGATACGTCCCACGTCCACGCTGGTCGCACCACCCTCTTGATAAAAGGCTTCCATTGTGCCGGTGTCGGTGGCAGTGGTGAGGAACCCAACATAGTCCTCAGTGGTATTGGGGATGCCCGTGCCGTTCACCTGTGCGATGACGGACGTGGGGTCTACCGTCATCTCGTAGAGACCAATGAAAACATTGAGCACGTCGATCGTGATGTTCGAGGTTCGGAATCGAGCCTCGAACCACACGCGGTCCGACGCTCCAGCACCCATGCGGGCGTAACCACCCCGCGAATTACCGTGAACCAGCGTGAATCCGTCTTCGGCCGCGTCGTTACCGGCGACACGGATGATTCCGAAGTCGTCCCCGGCCGTCGAGTTGACGCAGGTGACGCCATCGGACCCCGATGCACGATAGTTCTGACCGAGATCGGCGGCCACGTCATCAGCTTCGGCGAATGTCGGAAAGCCAATGAAGTCGTCGAAGAAGTGGTAGCCCGCAGCCGGATTATGAGCAATCTCAGCCGTAGGGCAGTCTGCCCAGATCACCGGGCTCGGCGTCCGGGTCGTATCGGAACTGTCCCGATACTGGGTGTAGCTAGGCATACCTAGCTCCTTTCATTTGCCCGGTGACCTATGCCGGGCGATTAGGTCTGAAACTGACTCTTGTGGCGGTCAGCTATAGCCTTATCACGCAGTCCTGCCGACGAAGATCAGGCGACGGTTGGTGCACTTGAAGTTGTACGTCATGTCGATATGCGTCTGGAACACCGTGTGTTGATTCGACGCCTTCGCCGGACCTTCTTCGTGCATGTATTCGCCAGA
>SMXV01000116.1 GCA_004356175.1 Acidobacteriota bacterium | reverse complement strand
CACGCTCCGCTATTTCGGAATGCGGAGCCTGGCAAGTCACAGCAGCACGTCACGAAGAAATTTTCCGGTGTAGCTGTGTGACACGTCCGCAATTTGTTCTGGTGTGCCGACCGCAACGATCTGCCCGCCACCCTCGCCGCCGTCCGGCCCAAGGTCGATTATCCAGTCGGCCGTCTTGACAACATCAAGATTGTGTTCGATCACAACAACAGTGTTGCCAGATTCGACAAGCCTCTGGAGTACCCCAAGCAACTTGCGAATGTCGTCGAAGTGAAGACCAGTTGTCGGTTCGTCGAGAATGTAGAAAGTCTTCCCTGTTGAGCGTTTCCCCAACTCCGCAGCAAGTTTCACACGCTGGGCCTCACCCCCAGAGAGGGTCGGTGCTGGCTGACCAAGGCGAACGTATCCGAGCCCGACGTCATACAACGTTCCAAGCACCCGTGAGATCCTCGGCTGGTTCTCGAAGAATGTCAATGCCTCTTCGATCGACATATCGAGAACATCGGCAATCGAATGGCCCTTGAACTGCACCTCAAGCGTGTCCCTGTTGTATCTCAGACCGCCACAGGTGTCGCACGGCACATACACGTCAGGGAGAAAGTGCATCTCGATTCTCAGTGTCCCGTCACCTTTGCACACCTCGCAGCGCCCACCTGCCACGTTGAAAGAGAACCGACCCGGCTGATATCCGCGCATCTTTGCGTCAGGAGTTGCCGCGAACAGTTGGCGTATTGCGTCGAATACCTTCGTGTAGGTCACCGCGTTCGATCGAGGTGTTCTACCTATGGGCGACTGGTCGATGTTGATGACCTTATCGATGTGTTCAAGCCCGTCTATGCGGCGGTGGCGCCCGGGCATCGTCCGCGATCCGTGTAACGATGCGTGGAGCGCTCGACTGAGAATTTGTTGGACCAACGTCGATTTACCGCTCCCAGAAACTCCTGTCACCACTGTGAATGTTCCAAGGGGAAAGGTCACATCGATCTGCTTGAGATTGTTTTCAGCCGCACCAAATACAGTAATCGACTCGCCCTTCCCTGGCCTGCGGGACTCAGGCACGGGAATCGTTCGTTTGCCCGACAGATACATGCCGGTTATCGATTTCGGCTCAGCCTCGATGTCAGAAACAGAACCCTGAGCGACGATTCGACCGCCGTGCTCCCCCGCGCCGGGTCCAATATCGACCACGACGTCGGCGATGCGAATCGTCTCCTCGTCGTGCTCCACAACGATGAGGGTGTTACCGAGATCGCGCAATCGCAGAAGCGTCTCGATGAGTCGTTGATTGTCTCTCTGGTGAAGCCCAATCGATGGTTCATCGAGGATGTAGAGCACCCCGACGAGGCCGGACCCGATCTGAGTTGCAAGACGAATGCGTTGTGCTTCGCCACCCGCAAGAGTCGCGGCCGACCGTGCAAGCGTGAGGTAGTCCAGCCCGACGGCAACGAGGAAACTGAGGCGCTCACCGATCTCCTTGAGAATGGGCGCAGCAATTGTCGTGTTTCGATCATCCAGCCCCACCGAGGCAAGGAATTCGCGTGTGTACGCGAGGCTCATGTTTGACACCTCGGCAATAGATTTTCCGTCTATGGTTACAGCAAGAGAAATCCTGTTGAGACGACCCCCGTTGCAGCGATGGCACGGAATCTCGCGCATGTATTGCTGGTAGCTTGCTCGCGCACCGTCAGACTCTGAATCCCTGTAGCGGCGTTCAATCCAGTTCAGTGCACCCTCGTATGTGGCGTCGTAGGAACGCTGCCTGCCAAAGCGATTCTCGTACCTCACGGTGTAGGACTGCTCTCCTCCCCCACGCAGCAGCAGCTGTTTAGCGTCATCATCGAGCGAGGCCCACGGGGCATCAACATCGATGTCGTGAACCGCGGCGACCGATTTGATGAGGCGCTGGTAGTACGTCATGCGATGGCGTCCACGCCATGGTGCGATTGCTCCCTCTGCGAGGCTCTGCTCCTGCTGGGGAATGACGAGATCGGCATCGACCTGGTACTTGGTTCCGATACCCGAACAATCCTGGCATGCGCCATACGGGCTGTTGAACGAGAAATTTCTGGGCTGAAGCTCGTCGAACGAGAGTCCACACTGCGGGCACGAGAACGCCTGGGAGAACGACAACGATGGCCCATCAACAATGTCGACGATCGCCGTTCCTTCTCCGAGAGTGAGCGCAGTCTCCATCGAGTCGGACAGGCGACGCTCCATGCCGTCCTTCTTGACAAGACGATCAACCACGACCTCAATAGTGTGCTGCTCGTATCGTGCCAGGTCGAGGTCGTCCGTCAGATCCCTGATCTCGCCATCGATGCGGGCACGCGAGAAACCGTCACGCACGAGGTCCTCCACGAGGCTCCCATACTCACCCTTTCTGCCACGCACCACTGGCGCAAGAACCTGGAATCGTGTGCCGTCGTCGAAGTCGAGAACCCGATCGACGATTTGCTGGGGCGTCTGACTTGATACAGGCGTGCCGTCGTTGGGACAATGGGCAACTCCGATTCGTGCGTACAGCAATCGCAGATAGTCATGGATCTCTGTCACGGTGCCGACCGTCGACCGCGGGTTCCGACTCGCCGTCTTCTGATCTATCGAGATTGCAGGAGAAAGACCCTCAATGAAGTCAACATCTGGTTTGTCCATCTGCCCGAGAAACTGGCGCGCATACGCAGACAACGATTCGACATAGCGGCGTTGGCCCTCGGCGTAGATCGTATCGAACGCAAGAGAAGACTTGCCTGACCCCGACAAACCGGTGAACACGATGAGTTTTCCCCGTGGCAACGTCACGTCGATGTTGTCGAGGTTGTGTACTCGTGCCCCTTTGACAATGATGTGCTCAGCCGCCACCGATGTGTCCTCAAATCGTCGAATCGTTCTGCCAGCAAACGGAGATTGTACAGACGACGTGCGACAGATTTGAACAGTGCTCTCGAGGTGCAGAGTCGGTATGTCCGTGCTGCTAGGAGACCTCTGCTTCTGAGATCTCCTTCAGCTCGCGTTTGAGCTCGTTGATTTCGTCACGCAAACGCGCGGCGTATTCGAACCTGAGATCAACCGCAGCCTCGTTCATTTCCTCCTCAAGAGTCAGGATGAGGCGACGAAGGTCAGGCGTTGTGAGGTCGAGCGGCTCTCTCCTGCGAAGCTCGTTCGCCCTTCTATCGGTTGAAGGAGACCCTGACGTCGACACAAGCTCAAGAATGTCGGAGACCTTCTTTCGGATGGTCTGTGGATCGATTCCGTGCAGTTCGTTGTACTCGAGCTGTCTCTTCCTCCGGCGATTCGTTTCGCTGAGCGCCCTGCGCATCGAGTTGGTTACATCATCTGCATACATGATCACGCATCCATCGACGTTCCTCGCTGCCCGTCCGATGGTTTGGATGAGACTCGTTGCCGAACGGAGGAATCCCTCCTTGTCCGCGTCGAGAATCGCCACAAGTGCGACTTCGGGCAGGTCGAGCCCCTCACGGAGAAGGTTGACACCAATGAGAACGTCGTACTCCCCAAGACGCAGGTCGCGCAGTATCTGTACACGCTCAAGCGTGTCGATGTCTGAGTGGAGGTATCTCGCCTTGACACCGAGCTCAAGTAGATACCCGGACAAGTCTTCGGCCATCTTCTTCGTGAGAGTCGTGACAAGTACACGGTGGCCCGCAATGGCAGCGTCCTGGATCTCAGCGATCAGGTCGTCAATTTGTCCCTTTGTGGGTCGCACAATTACCTCAGGATCAACAAGCCCTGTCGGACGGATGATCTGCTCAACGATCTGATCGGACTCACGGATCTCCCAATCGCGTGGTGTTGCGGAGAGCAGAATTGCCTGATCGACCTTTCCGTACCACTCCTCGAATGTCAGCGGCCGATTGTCTCTCGCAGATGGAAGACGAAAACCGTGTTCGATCAGCGTGTCTTTTCGCGATCGGTCGCCGGCATGTTGCCCACCGATCTGGGGAATCGTGACATGGCTCTCATCGATGACCATCAGAAAGTCGTCAGGAAAGTAGTCGATCAGTGTGAATGGTGCCTCTCCCGGGTCGCGCCCATCGAGGTACCGCGAGTAGTTCTCGATGCCAGAGCAGTACCCGACCTCGCGCATCATCTCCATGTCGTAGTGCGTGCGCATCCGTAGACGCTGGGCCTCTAGCAACTTGCCCTCGTTCTCAAGCATCGCCAGATGCTCAGCGAGTTCGATCTCAATTCCCTCGACTGCCTTGGCGATGATCTCCTGATTCGTCACATAATGGGTTGCCGGGTAGATCCAGGCCTGCTTCATCTCCTCGACGACCTCGCCTGTGATCGGGTTCATACGCACAATCCGTTCGACCTGATCGCCCCAGTACTCAATGCGTACGATTGTTTGCTCGTACGTCGGAAAAATCTCGAGTGTGTCACCACGGACCCTGAACGTCCCGCGTGTCAGGTTGACCTCATTGCGGTTGTACTGGATAGTCACCAAACGCTTGATCGATTCCTCGAGTGGAAACTCGACCCCGGTGACCAACCGGAGAAGCTGGCCCCCATAGTGCTCCGGCGAACCCATCCCATAAATGGCGGAGACTGACGCAACGATGATGACATCCCTCCGAGTAAGAAGCGCAGCGGTCGCTGCGTGTCGAAGCCGATCTATCTCGTCATTGACTGTCGACTCCTTCTCGATAAACGTGTCGGTCTGTGCGATGTATGCCTCTGGCTGGTAATAGTCGTAGTACGACACGAAATACTCGACCCTGTTGTACGGGAAGAACTGCCGAAATTCGTTGGCGAGCTGCGCGGCAAGTGCCTTGTTTGGGGCAAGAACGAGGGTTGGCTTCTGCACCTGTTCGATCGTCCACGCAATCGTTGCCGACTTGCCGGAACCGGTAATTCCAAGAAGGGTTTGGAACTTGTCGCCGCGGCGAATCCCCTCCGTCAGTTTCGCTATCGCCTCGGGTTGGTCACCCGACGGTTTGAAGTCGCTCACGACCTCGAACGGGACCATGTCGGTCACGGCACCATCTCGTCGACAATTGCACGCACCCGATCAGCGGCTTGCTCCGGATCGCCGTTGTTGTCTATCACGACATCCGCCCACCGCATCCACTCTTCGTCGGACACCTGCGCCGCGACTCGACGCTCGACATCTGCCCTGTCGCCACCTCGTTGCACAGCCCGGTCGATCCTCACGTCTTTGTCAGCCACGACCGCAATGCGCAACCATCGGCCGGGAAAGTTCATACGCAAAAGTGGGATCTCCACCACAACATCACCATCGATGGTTGCGACGCGAATCTCGATCTCGGCGACGATTGCT
>SMXV01000115.1 GCA_004356175.1 Acidobacteriota bacterium | reverse complement strand
TCTCGCCATCGGCAATGTACCAAGCGCATACAACGCCACACTCTTCGTTTCTTTGGAGCCCTGCAATCATCATGCTCACACACCCCCGTGCACAGAAGCAATCCTCAGCGCAGGGATCACACGTGTATTCGTTGGCGCACTCGACCCAGACGAACGCGTGGCCGGCAGCGGAGTTGAGCGGCTACGCGCAGACGGAGTTGATGTCACCGTCGGTATGTTGTCTGACGAAGTGTTTGCAAACGACCCCGGATACTTCCACCATCGCACAACTGGTCTACCGCTGGTAACTGTCAAACTTGCCACGACACTCGACGGTCAGGCTGCCGCAAGGGACGGCACATCCCAATGGATAACCTCGCCAGAGGCGCGAATGGACGCCCAGGAGCTCAGGTCTGAGAATGACGTTGTCATCGTTGGAGCCGGAACCATCATCGCTGACGACCCCCTGCTCACAGTACGCCTTCCACATTACGAGGGTCCCCAGCCACGTCCAGTAATCATTGCTGGTTCGCGCGATATCCCCTCTGACCGCAAGATTCTTCAGAGAGATCCAATCATCTATCGTCCCCACAATTCGACTCGGGTTGACCCAATCCATGTGCTGGAGGATCTCGGAGAGCGGGGATATACGACCGCGATGGTCGAGGGCGGACCCGCCGTAGCGTCGGACTTCCTGCGCGCCAAGGCGGTTGACAGGATCGTCTGGTATGTCGGTGCGAAACTCGCCATCGGCGGAGGCCTCCCTGCCCTCAGCGGTGTCTTCGAAACAATCGGCGATGCAACCAACCTTACGATCACGGATGTCGAGCAGATTGGTCCAGACGTGCGTATATCGGCGATAATCGACAGGGAGCATTGATGTTCACCGGCATCATTTCGGACCGAGGGTCAATCGTCGTGGCCGATATGAAGGGCACATCCATGAGCCTTACAATCGACGCGCCTCTCACCGCAGCGACGGTGTCGGTCGGAGACTCGATTTCTATCGACGGTGTGTGCCTGACGGCAGTATCCGTATCCTCAACGAGTTTCACCGTCGGCGTCGTGGCTGAATCTCTTGAGAGAAGCACGCTCGGAACACTCACGGTTGGAGCGGCCGTCAACCTGGAGCGGCCGATGCGTGCGAATGGGCGGTTCGATGGGCACATCGTCCAGGGACATGTTGACGGACGTGGCACACTCCTCTCAACGAACGTCGAGGGCACGGCAGTACGGCTGAAATTTTCTCTTCCGCAAGATCTCGCCCGCTACGTTGTTGAGAAGGGCTCGATCGCATTGAATGGCATCAGCCTCACTATCACGTCTGTCTCTCTCATTGAAGATGCGACCGCGTGGTTCGAAGTGGTTGTGATCCCGCACACGTTGGACCTCACAGGCCTCGGCGATTTCGAAACTGGCACACACGTCAACATCGAGGTCGACCCGGTTGCTAAGTATATCGAACGACTGATGGGGGAGCGGCGATGAGATTCGATTCCATACCAGAGGCGCTCGACGCAATGGCACGCGGAGACTTTGTCCTTGTCGTCGACAACGAGGACAGGGAGAACGAGGGAGACCTGATTGTTGCAGCCGAGAACATCACGTCAGAACAACTCGCTTTCATGGTCAGGCACACATCTGGCCTGATTTGCCTGGCGATGACAGGCGAGAGGCTCGACGAACTAGACATTCCCATGATGGTGATCGACAACACGGAAGCCCACAAGACAGCGTTCACCATCTCAATCGACTACATCCACGGTACCACAACAGGTATCTCAGCGCACGACCGGGCACGCACTATTCGGGCCACTGTCGACGCGTCGACGAAGCCCTCAGACTTTTCACGGCCAGGACACATATTTCCGCTCCGCTACCAGGAGGGCGGCATCCTCGTGCGACAAGGCCACACTGAGGCAGCAGCGGATCTGGCTCGCTTGGCGGGACTGAACCCGTCAGGGGTATTGTGCGAACTTGTCAACGATGACGGCACAATGGCAAGGGGCGAGAGCCTCACCGACTTTGCGAGACGGCACGAAATCGTCATGGTATCGATTGATGATCTTGTCGCTCACCGTTGGAGGACAGAACGCATCGTCGTCCGAGAGGCCTCCGCAACACTGCCGACAGGGTACGGTGCGTTCGAAATCGTCGGATACCGCTCCACCGTTGACCGCAGCCAGCACGTTGCCCTCGTCATGGGCGACGTAGCAGGGAGAGAGAGCGTCCTCACGCGAGTTCACTCGGTCTGCCTTACAGGTGACGTCTTTGGTTCCCGACGGTGCGACTGCGGACCGCAGCTGTCAGAGTCGATGCGGCTCATCGCTGCTGAAGGCGAAGGAGTCATCGTCTACAACACGTCTCACGAAGGGCGCGGCATCGGCATCCTCAACAAGATTGCTGCCTACGATCTGCAGGATCAGGGTCTCGACACGGTCGATGCCAATCGCAGTATCGGTCATGCAGATGACAGCAGGCACTACGGGGTCGACGCACAGATCCTTAACGACCTTGACATCGCGAGTGTGCGACTTCTCACAAACAATCCTGACAAGATCGACCAGCTCTCGCGTTTCGGCGTTGACGTTGTCGGCCGGGAGCCACTCTGGGTAGGCGAGACACCGGAGAACAAATCGTACCTGCATACAAAAACGTCCCGAATGGGCCATATCAGCAAGAATCCTGTCTGATGCGTACCGATCCCAACAGCACCAAAGACGTCTCGGCAGCCGGGCTGCGCATTGCGGTTGCAACCGCAATGTTCAACGAGTCGATTGCGTCGGGCCTAAAAACCGCAGCGATCCAGTTTCTCAACGACCACGATGCAAAGGACGTTGTCGCTGTTGATGTGCCAGGAGCCTTCGAGCTCCCCATCGTCGCGCAAGCACTTGTACGTAGCGGATGTGATGCTGTTGTCTGCCTCGGTGCTGTCATCAAGGGCGACACCGATCACTACGAACACGTCGCCAATCGGGCTTCTGAGGGACTGATGCGGGTACAACTTGAAACCGGTGTCCCAATCTCCTTCGGAATTCTTACCGTGATCGACTATGACCACGCGCTCGAGCGGTCCAAACCCGGGCCGGAGAACGCCGGTGCTCACGCCGCAGCCGCAGCCGTCCGCACGGCACAGATCCTCGCCGGATTGCGCGACACATCCACGACGTAGGGTCTTAGTGGGCCGGCAGCGCTAGTCTTCCGCTTCGAATATACGCAAGTGGAGGCACCTGCTTCCCACCTGATCGTCGTATGAGGCGATTCGGGTACCGAGTGTCTCGACCCGAGCGGTGTCGAACGCTCCTCTGTAGGTCACCTCCTGCGTCAGCCAATTAGGTATCCAGGAGGTACTCTCATCGCAGAACCACGGGTAAATGATCGAATTCGTGTAAAACGCGTGCGACTCATCGCGCCAGACGGAGCTCAGATCGGTGAGAAAGACATCGACGAGGCTCGATGGCTTGCTGCTCAACTCGGTCTAGACCTCGTGGAAGTTGCCGCAGATGCCCGCCCTCCTGTTGTACGAATGATGGACTACGGAAAGTTCAAGTACGACCAGTCTGTCAAGGCAAGGGAAGCTCGTAAGAACCAGACCCGCACCGTCATCAAGGAAGTCCAGTTTCGGCCGAAAATTGGCACGAGCGATTTTGATGTGAAACGCAAGAGGGTTGTCAAGTTCCTGCGTCAGGGCGACAAGGTCAAATGCACGATGCGATTCAGGGGCAGAGAGATGGCCCACCCTGAACTAGGAAGAGACATCCTGAAACGGCTCTTCGACGAAGTCTCCGACTACGGCGAAATCGAAACGATGCCAAAGCTTGAGGGTCGAAACATGACAATGGTTCTTGTGCCGATCCGCAACATTGCAACAGAATTGTTAGAAGACGACAACACGGACGAGGACTGATCACCAGTCCTCTCCTCCCTCAAGGAGCGAATCGTGCCAAAAATGAAAACGCACAAGGGTGCTGCAAAGCGCTTTAAGCGAACAGGCACCGGAAAGATCCGGCATGACAAGGCCTGGCGCGGCCACAACCGTATCAAGAAGAGCTCGACCCGTTGGCGGCGAGCCAAAGGAAAAGCGACTCTCAGCGGTAAGAGCGCAAAGCGCATCGACCGCATGCTTCATCACTAGGAGGACGCCATGGCTCGAGTAAAACGTTCAGTCAATGCGCGCAAAAAACGCAGGAAGGTAATGGAGAGGGCTTCTGGTTATACAGGAGCACGATCACGAAGGTATCGGGCTGCGCGTGAACAGGTCATGCACGCCATGCAGGACTCGTACGACCACCGTCGTGCGCGCAAGGGCCAGTTCCGCCGCCTGTGGATTCAGCGCATCAATGCTGCTGCTCGTCTCAACGGCACCACGTACTCCCGTTTCATAGCGGGTCTCAGAGCGGCTGACATCGAGATGGACCGCAAGATGCTTGCTGAAATGGCAGTGTCGGACCCTGAGGCCTTCAAGAACCTCGTCGAGGTCGCAATGAGTGCGACAGCAAAGTAGACGACAAGCCGGTGGACGACAGCTGTACAGGGCCGGTCATCGGTGTGTCCGGGTTTAGTCTCAGTTGATGGACATAATTACATCGTTCTCGAATCCGCTCGTCAAACGCTTCAAGAAGCTGCATAGGTCAAGGGGAAGAATCGCGACCGGTCAAACGATCATCGAGGGTCCCACAACACTTGCGCTTGCGATGGATGCTGGAGTTATGCCAAGGGCACTGCTCGTGCTCGAAGACGACGACACAACGCAGGACCTGTTCTCGGATCGAGACAACCTGTTGACAGTCGTCTCGCGTGATGTGATGACAGCCGCTGCCGACACGGTGCAACCCCTTGGACCTATTGCACTGATTGACATCCCTCCATACCAGCCCATCCGGACTCGCAACACCCTTGTGCTTCGGGACATACATGACCCTGGCAACGTCGGCACGATGATCCGCTCCGCAGCCGCGTTTGGATGGGACATCTGTGTGTCGGGGGACACTGCAGACCCGTGGAGCCCGAAAGTCATCCGCGCAGGTGCAGGCAGCCACTTCTCTCTTCATCTGAGCCGTTCAGCAACCCCTCACGACGATGCATCGATGGTGGGCCTCCGCGTCGTTGCATCCGTCGCTGCCAGCGGGGGAGAGCCATCGGATCAGAAGACTCCTGTTGCCCTCCTCATCGGATCAGAGGCACACGGTCTCTCACAAGACGACATCACCAGCGCCGAAGCGACCGTCAGCCTCTCCATGCCAGGTCCCGCCGAAAGCCTCAACGCCGCCATCGCCGCCTCCCTCCTGATGTACGTCATCAGCGAGTAGGGAGCCAGCTACACGTCCCACCTTCAGGTGGGACGGGGCTAACCTGCCGAGTTCCATGGATAAACTTGATGAATTGCAAAACGACGCCCCCGGGCGAATCCAGGCTGCAGCTACTCTTGTCGAACTCGATGCTGTCGAGTCTGAAACTGTCGGGCGTAAGTCGCCTATAGCCAAGGCAAGACGGGGTCTCGGAGCTATTGAAGATTCTACCGAACGTGCTCAAACCGGGAAGCGAATCAACGACGTTGCAGTCGCTATCACGACTCAGATAGGGGCCCGTCGTTCGGTACTTGAGGCCAACGAAGTCAATGCTGCACTGGAAGCAGACAAGGTGGATGTGACTCTTCCTGGCAGGGTTCCAGCACGTGGAACGCACCACATCGTCCAGCAAACCATTGACGAAATCGTCGACATATTTGTGGCACTCGGCTACGAGATGGTGCAGGGACCAGAGGCAGAAACATCGTTCTACAACTTCACAGCTCTCAATATCCCTGAGACACATCCGTCACGCCACGAGAGCGACACGCTCTACCTCAACTACGGAGACAGCGCCGACGAGGTTCTCCTCCGCACGCACACATCACCTATGCAGGCACGCCACATGGAGAAGAACGACCCACCTGTCTACATCGTGGTGCCGGGAAAGGTGTTTCGATCCGATGCCATAGATGCGACGCACCTCCCTGTTTTTCACCAAATCGAGGGTCTTGCCGTCGACAACAACATCACATTTGGCGACCTCAAAGGCACACTCGCTGAGTTCGCTCGTCAATTTTTCGGACCAGATACCAGGGTCAAGTTCATTCCTCACTATTTCCCATTCACCGAACCGTCCGCTGAGATGCATGCGTATACAAAGGGTCGTTGGATTGAGCTGCTCGGTTGCGGAATGGTCCATCCTGCGGTGTTCGAACATGTCGGATACGACTCAAGTGTCCTGTCCGGATTCGCGTTCGGAATGGGTGCGGAACGCCTCGCAATGGTTCGTCATGGGATTACGGATTTGCGCACGATGATTGACCCTGACATTCGCACGCTGGAGCAGTTCAGATGAAACTCACACTCTCGTGGCTACAGGAATTCCTCGACTTTCCTTCAGACGATCCGGGTGATATTGCCGAGTCGTTCGAGCGGTTGGGTCACGAGGTCGAGGAGTGGCATCTCATCGAACCATCCTTCACGGGCGTAGTAATCGGACACGTTCTCGAGATTTCCGCGCATCCAGACGCCGACAAGGTCCGTCTCACGAAGGTTGACGTTGGCTCTGAGGTGCTTGACATCATCTGTGGCGCCTGGAACTTCGAAGTAGGCGCAATTGTTCCCGTCGCCGTTCCTGGCGCGATGCTTGCAGGTGATTTTGAGATCGGGAGCCGAGATATCAGAGGAGTCACCTCCCACGGGATGATCTGTTCAGAGTCCGAACTGGAACTCGGCACTGAGAGCGACGGCATCATGGTCCTGAACACCGACTATCCAAACGCAGCTTCCCGGATCGGTGAACCGCTCGATGAGGTGCTCGGCGTCAGGGATGTGTTCTACGAGGTCGCAGTCACCCCAGACCGGCCTGACTGCCTCTCGGTGTACGGACTGGCACGCGATCTCGCAGGCCTGTACGACGTTGCGCTCTCAGCGCATGACTTCTCCATCAGTGAGACAGGAGAAACGACCGACGTTGTGGCGACGGTCGAGAGCCCTGAAACCTGCCCACGTTTCGCTGGACGCCAGGTACGAGGCATCACCGTTGGCGTATCTCCACACTGGCTTCGACGCCGGCTTGGACTCGCTGGTGTCAGACCCATCTCGAACGTTGTTGACGCGTCAAACTACGCCATGATTGAGTTTGGGCACCCGACACATGCGTTCGATGTTCAACGGCTCGGACCAACGATTTCGGTTCGAATGGCAGCAGAAGGAGAAACGATCGTCACCCTGGACGGACAGGAACGCACGCTCGGTGCCTCCGACGTAATTGTGACTGACGGGACTCATGCAATCGCCATTGGTGGGGTGATGGGTGGACAATCGACAGAGGTTCACGAGGAGACAACAGACGTCTTCATCGAAGCCGCCTACTGGGACCCTGCACACGTTCTCCTGACATCGAAGCGCCTCGGATTACGTTCAGAGGCTTCGGCGCGGTTCGAGCGCGGTGCTGACCCTTCCTTCTGCAACCTCGCTGCCGATCGCGTCGCCCAGATCCTTGTGGAGATAGCTGGCGGCTTGCCAGCACCGCTTCCCGTGGATGTAGATCCTGGCAATATCTCCCCATGGATCGTGACGTACCCGCTGTCCGAGACAAAACGCATTCTCGGTATATCGCTCGACTCTGCAGCCACAACTGAACTGCTCGCGCGCCGCGGTTTCTCCGTGACGGGTTCCGACCCGCTGACCGTCACCGTACCCACCCGTCGCCCAGATGTGCGAGCACCGGTTGACCTCGTCGAGGAG
>SMXV01000114.1 GCA_004356175.1 Acidobacteriota bacterium | reverse complement strand
TCTGGACTGAAGCTGGTCTTCTGACGTTGCGCACTGAAGCTGGTACACAGGTGCTGTCTGTGTGGAATGACGGTTCGTTTCGAGATGTCGCGACGATCGAGGGTGCGGCAGGTTTTGTCGCCTCGGGAAACCTTGTGGCGATTCAGCTCACGGACGAGGACAACTCAGGGGCCGTCCAGGCAAGTGTCAGCGCGCAGGCCGCGGCCGCCATCCCTCTTGGTGAACTTGTGGTGCTCGATCTCGCAACCGGGACGATTGATCTGGTGACGAGGGAATTTGCCCTCGGCTATCAGTGGAATCAGACAGGGGAGTCGCTCGTGTACGCGACAGTTGGTGCCCAGAGCCAGACCCTCGTGTGGCATATCTGGACCGACGGAGAAACTAGCGGTTTGGAGCCGTTCGCGCTCCAGCCGCCATGGGTCTCGAACTTCCTCCCATTCTTTGATCAATACGCCCAGTCTCTTAACATATGGTCCGCCGCCGGCAACAGAATTGCCTACCCCGCGGTGGTCGACTCGCTTCCCGTTGTTGTTATCGAGTCGGTCGACGGAAGCGAACGTGTGCTAATCGATGACGCGACGTGGGCTGCCTGGGCGCCGCGCATTTGACGTCACCCCGTTCATGTATGGTTGTGCGCTGACCAGCTGAGGGACCATGACTGCACCACTCACAAATATTGGATCGCGTCCCGCCGCCTACGGTCCCGCCGAGTGGGGAATGACAATCACGCTGGGGATCATCTGGGGCTCTGCGTTCCTCTGGATCGCGATAGCCGTCGAAGCGTTCTCGCCCGGAGTCGTTGCCTTCGGCAGGGTCGCACTCGGCGCTGCCGCGCTCGCTGCGTTCCCTCGGGCGAGAAAGCGGATACGTCGGGATGATTGGGGCCGCATTTTCTTGATTGCCATTGTGGGGAACGCCGGTCCGGCGCTTCTCTTTGCAGCTGCTGAGACAGAGCTCGATTCGGCGGTCGCCGGGATGGTTACCAGCGTGACTCCGGTCATGAGCCTGATCATTGCAGCCCTCATCCTCAAGAAGCTGCCTGGACGTTCCCAGGTACTTGGGATCGGCATTGGCCTCGTTGGCATCGTGATTCTTACGACGCCGTCGCTCGTCGGAGCTCACGCCACACCATGGGCAATCGGTTTCGTGCTGCTGGCAACGGTTGGGTACGGCGTCATGAGCAACGTCGTCGTCCCGTTGCAGCAGGAGTATGGAGGTCCGACAGTGGTCTTGTGGGCTCTTGTTGTATCTGCCATTGTTCTCGCGCCGCTAGCCGCCATCTCGAGCTCGCCTTCGGACTTCAAGATGTCTTCACTGGTGGCGCTTGTGGTGCTTGGCGTTGTCGGCACTGGCATTGTGAGAGCCCTCGCAACCACTCTTGCGGGACGGGTCGGTGGGCCACGGATGACCACGGCCACATATCAGATTCCGGTTGTGGCGATAATTCTCGGCGTGGTATTTCGCGGCGAGGTAATCGCGCCGATTGCGATTGTCGGCGTGGTTGTCGTTCTCTCAGGCGCATATCTCGCAACGAGAGCTGTGGCGGCGATCGCGAGGTAGATGCTGGCTTCCTTGACCTTATCCGCCTTGCCTCCGGCCTCGATTGCCTGGTTGACAAGCGAAACGGCGAAGACAGCACTCAGCGGCACAAGCACCATGCCGATAATCAGAGTCCGGGAAATGTTCTCATTCTCTTGGGCTCATGGACATGGTGTGCTGTCAGCCATGCTCTTCCTAGCACCAATACACAGACAGGTGTCTGCATCTTGGATGCATGATGCATGACTGGGAGTTAATGCGGCACTGACCCCGAAACAAGCCAATGACATTTCTCCCCTCACACGCGACGATGGAGTTTGCGTTGTCGTTATGGTAGCCGGCATGGAGGAGAGCGGCCTTAAGTCGGAGACGCAGTCCAAGAACATAGTCCTGGCAATCTTGTCGGCTGCGATGTTCATCTACGTCGTGGACACGACGATTATGAATGTCTCCATTTCAGCGCTTGTCGGAGACCTTGACACAACCGTTGGTGAAGTGCAGGCCGCGGTGACCCTTTATACGTTGACCATGGCAGCGTTCATGCTGACCGGGGGGAAACTGGGAGACATATGGGGATCGAAACGTGCGTTTCGCATCGGCCTTGTTATCTACGGAATTGGCACGACGATAACGGCTCTCGCACCGACGATCGGCTTCGTGATGTTCGGTTGGTCCATCCTTGAGGGTCTAGGGTCGGCGCTCATCGTGCCAGCGATTAACACACTCGTTCGCGCGAACTTCTCAGGAACAAAACGTGCGTCTGCCTATGGAACCCTTTTCGGTGTGGCCGCTGCAGGCGCGGCGTTCGGTCCGCTCGTCGGAGGATGGTTGACGGTCAATCTCTCCTGGCGCGTCGCGTTCGCGGGGGAGGCGATCATTGTTGTGATCTTGTTGCTTGCCTCTGGATTGCTTGTGGACGCTCCGAAAGTTCTGCCCAAGCCACGTCTTGACGTTGTTGGTGTTGTGCTTTCAGCTCTCGGTCTTGGACTCTTCGTTCTTGGTGTGTTGCAAACATCCTCTCGTGGGTGGAGAGACCCAGTTGTTGCAGCAATGATCGTGGGCGGAATTGCGGTGCTTGCGGCGTTCGTGTGGTGGGTCAAGCGTCAGGTGGCCCGCGGAAGACCTGCACTCGTGCACATCTCGATCTTCAGGCATCGAGCAATCAGTTCCGGACTGCCAATTCTTGCGACACAAACCTTCGCTCAAGCTGGACTTCTCTTCCTGATTCCGGTATTCACCCAGGCAGTGCTCGGGTTCGACGCATTCGAGACCGGTCTTGCGCTGCTTCCACTCTCGATAGGAGTTCTGCTCACCTCGACCACGACCCCTCCACTTGGGCGCAGAATCTACCCGAAGTACATCATCCAGGTCGGTCTTGTCCTGCTGTTCATCGGCGGATTCATTCTGAGCCGTGCACTTGAGACCGCGACACAGGGGACAGATCTTGCTTTGGGCCTATTCGTCGGTGGACTTGCGATCGGGCTTGTTGTCGGGCAGCTTCCGAACCTGATTCTGTCTGGCGTTGAGCAAGACGAGGCGGGCGAGGCTTCAGGGTTGCAGGGCACGGCGCAGAACCTCGGCATGGCCCTCGGTACAGCAGTCATTGGATCAGTGATTTTCGCGACGGCGATTCTCTCGTTCGGTAACCAGATTCAGGCTTCGGAGACCATTCCCGATGGCATCAAGGCTGAGGTTGAGCAAGCGCTCGTGCGTCCGCTTGAGCGGGTAGGTTCGGTTGATCTTGAAGAGGAGATAGCTGCATTGCCTGGCGACATTCAGGACGAGGTACGCACCATAGAGTCGACTGCCGTGCGCAGAGGATTCCAGGGAGCCATCATCGTGGGCGGGATCGTCGCGCTCTTCGGCGCGTTGCTTGCATTGCGCCTGCCGAAGAAGTTGCTCGAATCTGATGGCTCGGCCGAATCGACCGTGGCCGAAATCGTGCGAAGTTCGCCGCTGCCCGGGCTCCAGCTCGAAGCAGAAGATTTCGGACGCCACCCCGATCCTTAGACAATGGTCAACACCCGAAGGTCGCGGGGTGTTACGGGGTCGGCGTGGTGATTGTCTCGCCCGCGAGAGGGGAGAATGTTGTGATCACGATGGCGTTGCCCGTGGTGTATGACGCAGACACAAGGAAACCGTTCTCGAACTTCAGCGAGAGATTGACAGGGTCATCCGAATCGAAGTCTGCACCACGGTACATGCCAATAGCCTCGACGTTGCCACCGTCGACGCTCGTAATCGTGATTGAATCTGGCTTCGACAGTGCCTCAAGAGGTGGATCAATCGGACCGCTGGAATCGACGAGATCCCATTCGCCGTCATCCACCCGAATCCAGGCTGCATCTGGTGTGATGATGTATGTCACACTGCCTTCTCCTGACGTCACGAGCATCTGTGTGCTCTGACCTATCACGAAGCCATCGATGACCGCCGCCTGCTCATCTCCCACGGTTGCAAGCGCCTCGAAGCGGTAACCGAGTGAGTCCCTGTCGAGTGCTGCCGTGAGAAGAACCATGGAGTTAATCGGGTCAGACACCGAGGTTGTGGTGGTCACTATCGGCCCGGAAGCCGCCTGTGGAGTCGTTGCGACCACGGTGTCGTCGGTCGACCGGGACTTCGTGGTGCACGCAAAAACCCTTGCGGAACGTCGGGTCACTCTTCGTGCGACTACTCTCCTGCCGGCACAACGAATTCCAATGAAAAGGACGTTGCATGACCGTTGTCGTCGATGGATCGCCTCTCTCCGTGCAGGACGTGGTTGCAGTTGCAACACAGCAGGCGCCTGCGGTTGCCGGTACTGATCTCAGTGAGCGGATGGAACCAGCTCGCGCCCTGGTGGAGGGCGTTGTTCGTCGCAACGAGACGGTGTATGGCATCACGACCGGCTTCGGCGCTCTTGCGAACACGCGGATCCGTCCAGACCAGGCCACAGACCTTCAGTACGACCTTTTGAGGTCTCACGCTGCGGGTGTCGGCCCCCTGCTCGATCGCCAAACCGTCAGGGCGATGCTGCTGTGCCGTGCCCGAACTCTCGCTCAGGGCTACTCCGGCGTCAGACCAGAGATCGTCAGGTACCTTCTCACACTTCTCGAACACGACATACTCCCAGCGGTCCCGAGCCAGGGTTCCGTTGGCGCGTCAGGCGATCTTGCACCGTTCGCACATCTTGCGCTGCCCCTCATTGGAGAGGGTCACATTCTTGTCGACGGCGTCGCTGTTCCTTCGTTGCCCATACTCACCGCTGCTGGGATCGAACCGCTTGAGTTGTTTCCCAAGGAGGGCCTCAGTCTTCTCAACGGAACCGAGGGAATGCTTGCGCAAGGATGCCTGGCTATCCACCGTGCCAACGTGCTCGTTGACGCAACAGACGCGGCATGTGCGTTGAGCGTTGAGGCCCTCATGGGCTCGTCACGCCCATATGACAAACGAATCCATGACCTACGCCCACACCCGGGTCAGGTGGCGTCTGCAGAGATGATCCGTGGCTTGCTTGATGGCTCTTCCATCAGCGCGTCTCATCATCACGATTTCGAGCACAAGGTGCAGGATGCGTACAGTCTGCGCTGCGCCCCTCAGGTCCATGGGGCCGTCCGGGACACCATTGACCATGCAACTCGCGTGTTCACTCGAGAACTGGGAAGCGTGGTCGACAACCCGATTGTGTTCGCTGAGGATGGCGACGTTGTCTCGGCTGGCAATTTTCACGGCCAGCCACTTGCGTTCGTTCTTGACTTTCTCACGATTGCTGTCACCGAGCTTGGTTCGATATCGGAACGCAGAATAGACCGCATGCTCGACCCGCACCGATCCGCTGGTCTCTCGCCTTTTCTTGCATCGAATCCCGGAGTTTCGACCGGCTACATGATCACCCAGTACACGGCCGCCGCACTCGTCGCCGAAAACAAGGTGCTCTCTCACCCCGCATCGGTCGAGTCGATTCCGACGTCAGGCATGCAGGAGGACCATGTGTCAATGGGTTGGGGTGCAGCTCGCAAGCTCGACACTGTCCTCACGAATACCGCGCTCGTCATTGCGATTGAGCTGATGTGTGCCGCTCAGGGAGTGGAACAGCGCGACGAACAACCCGCGGCAGGTACGGCAGGCGTGCGGGACGCGGTTCGGTCAGTGTGTCCACCGTTGCTATCTGATAGAGCACCAGGACCAGACATCGAGAAGATTGCTGAACTGGTTGAGGCTGGCGCATTCTCGAGTAGTCAGGGCACATGATGGCCGACGAGAGTAACGCTGCTTTCGCGTACGGTTCGGGACCACGAACTGTCCGCTCGCCGCGCGGTACCAAGCTGAACACGAAAGGGTGGTTACAGGAGGCAGCCCTGCGGTGTCTTCTCAACAATCTCGACCCTGAGGTTGCGGAGAATCCGCTCGACCTCGTCGTGTACGGGGGAACTGGCAAGGCAGCGCGAAATTGGGACGCGTTCGACGCAATCGTGCGCAGCCTCACCGAGCTCGAATCGGACGAGACGCTTCTTATCCAATCAGGCAAGCCTGTTGGCAAGTTCCGTACACATGAGATGGCACCCCGCGTGCTCATCGCCAACTCAAACCTCGTTCCCGACTGGGCCACGTGGGAGCATTTCAGAGACCTTGAGGATGCTGGCCTCATGATGTATGGCCAGATGACAGCGGGTTCGTGGATATACATCGGCACGCAGGGGATTCTCCAAGGGACCTACCAGACCTTCGTCGCAGTTGCTGACAGGCATTTCGACGGAACACTCACAGGCACATTGACTCTCACGGCCGGGCTTGGTGGCATGGGCGGTGCTCAGCCCCTTGCTGTAACGATGAATGGCGGTGTCTGTCTCGTCGTCGATGTTGACCCAGTTCGCATTGAGCGACGTGTCGAGACTCGGTACGTTGACCACCATGCTGCAAGTCTCGACGAAGCTGTTGACGTGGCTCTACGAGCAAAGGCAGATGGGAAGGCTCTCTCAATCGCAGTCGTTGGGAACGCTGCGGATGTCTTTCCCGACCTTCTCGCGCGAGGGCTCGACATCGACATCGTGACAGACCAGACGTCTGCGCACGATCCGCTCGACGGGTATGTGCCCGCTGGCATGTCGCTCGTCGAGTCCGACGCGCTGAGAGCCGAGATGCCGGAGGAGTACATCACGAAAGCACGAGAGTCTATGGCGCGCCACTGTCGTGCAATGGTTGCGTTTCAGGACTCTGGCTCGGTGGTATTCGACTATGGCAACAACTTGAGAGGCGAGGCTGTCGAGGGTGGTTTCGACAATGCGTTCGACTACCCAGGATTTGTACCTGCGTACATTCGTGATTTGTTCTGCGAGGGAGTGGGACCCTTCCGTTGGATTGCGCTGTCAGGCGATCCTGCGGACATTGCCGCGACCGATAATGCTCTGCGTGATCTCTTCCCGAACAACGCTTCTCTGATGCGCTGGCTCGATCTCGCAGAGGAGTATGTCGAGTTCCAGGGTCTTCCTGCGCGCATCTGCTGGCTCGGATACGGAGAGAGGCACAGAGCCGGACTCGCGTTCAATGAACTTGTGCGTACAGGGGCGGTGAGCGCGCCGATTGTGATTGGCCGTGACCATCTCGACTCCGGGTCTGTTGCGTCCCCCTACAGAGAGACGGAGGGAATGGCTGACGGTTCGGACGCCGTTGCCGACTGGCCGATCCTCAACGCACTCATCAACACTGCCTCGGGGGCAGCGTGGGTAGCGGTCCATCAGGGAGGTGGTGTTGGTATGGGCAAGTCGATTCATGCTGGTGCACAGGTGGTTGCAGATGGGACACCTGAGGCTGCGCTTCGAATCGAGCGTGTGTTGACGAACGATCCTGGAATGGGGGTCATTCGGCACGCAGACGCAGGGTATAAACGGGCCCTCAACGTTGCTCGCGACCGTGGTGTGTATATCCCGATGCGTAGCGAGTAGGAGCGATGTGGTGAATCTCGTTGTTACAGACATTGGACAACTCGTCACAAACGACGAGATGCGCGGCGGGTTACTCGGAGTGGTGACTGCTGCCGCAGTTGCGATTGAGGGCGACACCATTGTCTGGGTTGGCGCGGAAGCTGATCTGTCGGACGAATATCGGACATACGAGACGTTGAGCGCTGAGGGAGGTGCCGTCCTTCCCGGATTTGTCGATGCCCACACACATGCAGTGTTTGCGGGCGATAGGGCGGGGGAGTTCTCCCAACGACTTGCTGGCGCACGGTATGACGAGATACTGGCTGATGGTGGTGGTATCCACTCGACCGTCGAAGCAACAAGGGCAGCCAGCCTCGACGCGCTCGTCGCGTTTTCTCTCCCTCGTATTTCTCGGATGCTGAAGTCCGGCACGACGACAATCGAGATCAAGACCGGATACGGACTCGACATTGCAACTGAGATCAAGATGCTCGACGCGATGGAGCACATCCAAGAAACACTCGCTATCGACATTGTCGCAACGTTTCTTGGTGCCCATGTTCCACCCCGCGAGTTCGTTGACGATGTGGATGGATACGTCGATCTTGTTGCTGGCGAGATGCTTGACGCCGCTGCCGACCGGGTCTCGTTCGTGGACGTGTTCTGCGACGACAACGCCTTCACGGTGGATGAAACACGGACCATCGCGCAGGCAGCGGCCAGGCACGGTATCGCCTTGCGTCTCCACGTCGACCAATTCTCCCGATCTGGCGGTGCAGCGCTCGCCGCTGAACTTGGTGCAACGGCTGCGGACCATATCGACTACGCATCGGACGAAGACCTCGCCGCGCTTGCCGCGTCTGGAACGGTGGCAGTGCTACTACCGGGGGTCTCATACTCAATGCACGAACCAGCCCCCGATGGCAGAAGGGTGTGGGACAGCGGCGTACCGGTTGCGATAGCAACAGACTGCAACCCGGGAACGTCCTACATCGAGACGATGCCCTTCATCGTCTCGCTCGCTGCCGTCACGTCGGGACTTACTGTGGAGGAGGCCATCTGGGCAGCAACAAGAGGCGGTGCCCTCGCCCTCGCCCTCCCTGACCGAGGCTTGCTCGCCCCCGGACAGCGCGCCGACCTCGTCATCCTCGATGCTCCAACCTACGACCACCTCCCCTACCGCCCCGATGCGAATCTCGTGGTCGACGTCATTTCCGCGGGGACACATCTTTAGTCCGTCGAGTGAGCGACCAGTAGCCTACGGTGGAATCAAGACACGACAAAAGAAGAGTATTGGC
>SMXV01000113.1 GCA_004356175.1 Acidobacteriota bacterium | reverse complement strand
TGGATTCACGGCGAGCGCGCCCGGGATCGCCGCCGCATCCACGACGTAGAGCCCTTCGTGCACGCCGGCTTGGGCCGACGAACTGCCGTCGTAGAGCCGCCCGTCACGATCGATCGCGCCAAGCGACGCGTTGTCGCCGATCGGACAGCCACCGAGGGGATGCACGACCGTCACCCGCTTTTCCTTGTTCCAGAATGGTGAGTACATGAGCTCGGGCTTTCGCTCAGGGTCACCGTCGTCGTGCATGTGGTCGGTGAGCTGATTGAGAATCACCGACTGCTGCTCGAACACCTTCCAGTCCGCGAGCTTTCTGTCGTCATCGTATGAGAGATCGAGACCCGAGCCGTCCTTCTGGAGCGTAAACGTCCCAAGCGGCTCGTTCGGCCCTGACCCCATGAGGTTGTAGAAGAACACGCCGGACACCAGCTCGTGTTCGGTGAGATAGTCGATCTGCTCCCGTGCCTCCGTGTCGGGAGCCTCGGTCGACGGGAACGGGTTCCGGTTGAGCAGGATCCGAACGAGCCCCTTCGCAAGAGACCAGAACTGTTGCCAGTCGTTGAATTTCGGCAGAAGGGCATGTACGAGTCTTGCGAACGTGGTCGGGATGCCGGCGTCCTCGACGTTCACGTCGATCCGATCCGCCCCTTGCCCGAATGTCACGTAGAAGTGGCTGGAGTTGATCGGGCCCTCAGTGGGGTTTGCGTTCCCGATTCTGTCGTCTTCGTGAACCTCCTTGCGCGTCTTGAAGTCACGGTCCATGTTCCAGGTGAACGCGAAGAAGTCGCCATTCGTCGAGAAACTCTTTCCGACCATTGGGCTGATCGCCAGTCCCTCCACGCCCTGCGTCTTGTGGTATTCCTCGCCCGATCGAAGCAGGATCTCTGTAGTGCCAAGGCATCCCGCCGCGAAGAAGACGAGCGGGGCGACGGCTCGAGTGGGCTTGCCGGCCGCGCCGTCGAGTCCCGACTCGAAATGCACCGTGTAAACAGCGCCGTTCTTGCTGACGTGCGACACCTTGGTCAGCGGAAGAATCGTGATGTCGTCGCCCTCTTCCGCGCGCGTCTGAATGGTCTTGTAGAGCGTGTGACGCGCGCTCGGCAGGCAGCCGAGTAGGCAGCGCCCGTCGCGGGAACAGAACGTGTTCTTCTTGGAGGAGTCACTGCCTACGGTCTTGTCATACTCCACGACGGAGAGCGGGAGAGGTGCAAATCCGTCGTGCGCGCCGGTCTCGTCGCTCGTCCACACGCTGCCGGGGAGCGCGTCGGTCCCAAAGCCCTCGCCGGCGACCACGCGATTCATCGCGCGCCGGAGCACTCGCGCGCGGTCGAGCAGGAGGTCGTCTTCGTCGTGCTGTCCATCTAGCTCCGGATTCGGCATCTCGTAGCCGACCACCACGGGCGCGTCGCCCGACTCTGGAATCCGAGACAGCTGAAACTGATTCGGCGCGGGGTTGTCAGGAACGTAGTGAGGAACCGGGACCTTGGTGTTGATCTTGTTGATTTGCCCACGGAACTTCTTCATCCACGCGCCGGCGTTGCGAAAGTCCTCACTGCTCAGATGGCCGAGACCGATGCGTTGGAGGACGGGTTGATGAGGAATCAGATTGACGCCTGAGTAGAAGAGCGAGCCGCCCCCGACTGCGCTGCCCGAAACGACGTCGACCTTTCCGTTCTCGCTCGTGAACCGCGTGAACCGGTACATCCCCTTGCGGTTCTTGCGGAAACCGAGGTCGTTGTCGCGGAAGAAAGGGTTCACGGCGTCCAGAAGCGGATCGTGCTCCTTGTAGATGGAATCGGCGACATAGGCCAGACCCTGCGAGTCATTCGGCCGCGCCCAATATTGCCACTTGCCGAGGATCTTTAGCGACGTTGTCTTGTGCTTGCGAAGTGCGGGGCCCTCCGGATTCCGCCACCACGTACCTCGTTCGAGCACAAGCACTCTTGGGTGTGCGTTGCCTGGGAGGTGCTTATCGACCAACTTTGTGACAGCGACGGTGCCGCCGAAGCCGCTCCCGATGACGATTGCGTCAAACTGCTCGTTCCACTGATCCGGCATGGTTCATCAACGCTCCTTTCTCTTGAAGCGACGAGCCCCACTTGTTCTTCGCCCGGCTGTACCACCACGCGAGCCACCTATACGTAGCATGTCAGTTCCGATCACGATGTCTATTGTGGAAAGTACATAGGTAGATGCCATGCCCCAGCTGTCTGTGGTCTGTCGATAACAAATTTGCGGGCTCAATTTGGATTTTAATAAGTAGTTCCACGGATTGCGTACCGGGTCGCTACTTGGCAACATGTCAACCGTGCGACCACGGAACGAGCGCCGACGTGACCAAGTGCTCGTGTTCCGGCGGGGACTTCGGACCAACTCCCCAGACAATGAAGACAAAGGCCGTGCGTTTGCACGGCTGCCCCCAAGAGCATGGAGTGCCGCATGGTGCAAATCTTTGGACGAACGCGACCCGTCTCCATATCTCAGCCGCGTTGTAATTCGGGGCAGTCAAGCCAGTTGCTGTTGATCGCAATCGCTGCAGTGGCGCCCTTGGCATGCATCTCGTATGCTGCCGAGGGGCAGACGACGTGGTTTGTCGATGACGACGCGCCAGGCGATCCGGGGCCAGGTACACCGCTCATCAGTGATCCGCAGGAAGACGGATCACTCAAGCACCCATACGACGCTATTCAGGAAGCTCTAGATGCCGCCCTTGCCGGGGACGAGATTGTCGTCGGCGATGGTCTCTATGTTGGGTCTGGCAACCGCGACCTGGCGTTCAGCGTGTCAGCACTGCTCCGGAGCCAAAGCGGCGCTGCTCAGTGCATTATCGACTGTGAGAGCGCTGGACGGGGATTCGTCTTGACTACGGCACCCGTGGGCGAACTGGAGATTCGCGGCTTCACAATCACGAATGGGTCTGCAGGTGACTTTGGTGGAGGTCTGATCGTCGGACGTGGCCAGCCCATTCGCGTATACGACTGTACCTTCATCGCGAACTCGGCGACGTTCACGGGGGGTGCGATTTACGCAACGGGAGCAGAGATGCGTTTTGAAGCATGCTCGTTCGTCGCCAATACAGCCGTTATCGCTCCGGCTGTGTATGCCATTGATGGAACACTTGCTCTTGAGGCCTGCATCTTCTCAATGAACGCTGGTGCCGCAGATGGCGCGCTATTCAACGATGTCAACAATACCTGTGGTGTCACCAATTGCCTGTTCGCGGGCAACATGGCGACGAGCGCCATCGGTGGCGGAGGCGCCATCTTGAACAACGATGCACCGCTTGAGATTACGAATTGCACTCTGGTCAACAATTCGTCAGCGAATGTTGCGGGCGCGATATGGGCCGACGGCGGGACAGTAGAGGTGACGAACTGCATACTCTGGGGCAATACCGCTTCACAGGGCAGCCAGTTGTTTGCGGAAGACGGCGCATCGGTGATATTCTCGTATTCAGACACCGAAGGAGGAGCGAGCGGGATTGACTCTGAGAAAGGGAGCTCTATAGCGTTCCTTGTGGGCAACATCGATGCTGATCCAATCTTCGTTGCCTCTCCTTTCGACTATCGTCTGTCCCAAGGATCCCCGTGTATTGACGCCGCTGACAACACGGCATCCGGGCTCGCAGCGATCACGAGCGATCTCGATAGCAACGTGCGATTCGCCAACGACTTGGAGAGCAGGGACACTGGCAACGGAAATTGTCCGATTGTGGACATGGGTGCATACGAGTTCCCATCGTCGTGCCCCTGGGATGCCGACTGTGACAATCAAGTAGGCATTACTGACTTCCTGGATCTTCTCGCCAAGTGGGGAACCAATCCAGGCGGCCCCCCGGACGTAAATGGTGACGGAATTGTGGGGATCAGCGATCTACTCGCGCTCCTGGCCAATTGGGGACCTTGCCCCTGACGAGTCAGGTTGTGAAGCGCCGTACAACCGGCCGAAAATTCAATCGAAGCGAAACAGCCGCCCACTCAATGCGTCATTGGTGTAGCCCTTCTCGTCAATTGTCTGATTCGACGGGTCAATCAGTACAATTGTGTCTCCACCCTTGTTGTTGAGAAACATGTTCCTGCTGCGGCGCACGACGATCACGACTTCGCCAGGTCCCGCGCTCCCATCGTCGGTGTCCAATATCCAGAAGTGAGTTCCCGTAGCATCGCCGATTCGCCAATCCGTCAACACGATCGTTGTTGTCGAGTTGTTGCGCAAGTGCACCTGTTCGAATTCCACATCATTGCCGGGTGGATTCGGCATCGCGGCAACGATAACTAGCGCCGGCTCCGCGTCATTGTCCACGTCTCCCACGTCGTTCGTTCGAAGGATTAGCACCACTGGAAGGTGATCCGTGAGCGTATGAAATTCCTCCTCAGACACAAGCGGTGTCGCGATGCGTATTCCGGGTCGCAGATCCGTCGAGTCGTCGGCAAGTACGACCTGGATCGGATGGTCAAACACCTCAGAGAGTGACGCGGAGATGGCAAAGTGATCGAGCAGCGTGTCAATGCTGTTGGCGTTGTAGTGTGTGAACGGGATAGTCGCCGCAGTCGCGGAGCCGAATTCGATGGGGCTCAGATCCGACCATTCTTCGAGCGAGGGCGGTATTACCTCGACGGTCAGCACGGTCATTAAGTGTTCATTCCCGAAGGGAACCATCATTCGGCGCAAACGTCCCCGTTGAGCACTGCGATCGGGTCGGATGTTCCAATCTCCGCAGACGATCAAGTGTCGCGGTGACGGCAATGATTGCCGCACCCTGATGAAACTCTCGATTGCTTCGACTTCGTCGGCCTGCGGGAATCCACCGCCCGACTTGAGGTGCAGAACCATCAGATCAAACGAGAGATCACCGGTCTGGACGGGGATCAGCCATGGAGCCCGCAGTCGCCGGTGCGTGAGCGATCCGTCTTCGTTCCTGGGCTGCCTCAGGTCAGTGAGCAGTTGATTGTCGTCGGGATCAACTGTGACTCGATCGCTGTTCCACAATAGCCCGAACTGCAGACCACTGAATGGGTTGTTGGGATTGTCGTATGTTATCTGGGTCTCATCCGACCGCCATCGATCGGCAGAGCTGACGTTCAACGCATCGCGTATTTGCTCCAGGCGATTGGGTTGGCCTGCACGCGGTTGGTGTTCGACAATTGTCACAAGGTGCAAGCCCAGATCCTGAATCGCCTTGGCGAATGTCGCCGTCAAGATGGCAAAGTCATCATCATCCGTAGGGCCCGGGAGCAGCTCTCGGGCGTCGCCCTCCAAGTTGATGTGCCGGAGGTTCCAGGCTCAGATACGTACAAAACCGTCGCTGAGCTGAGGGACGTCGGCGAACAGGTCAAGAGGTTGTTGGCCGCTGGCTCTTCCTACAACTGGCCAGAGTGAAGCGATGAGCATGGCCGTCGCAAGGCGAGGTGGGGTGAGCTCTTTACAGCGTTGCATCGACAACATGACAGTCTCCTTCCCATGTGGACAGAGATCTCTGCGAGTACGGTTTCGTTGTGGATGGCGTCTAGCGTTGAGCACTCCGCAGAGTGCTTGATCGGAGGTATTTCGATCATCGGCTCGCCCCGCACATCATGAGGCGTAGCTTGGCACAACTGATAACTCGGGCAATACGTACTAACACCTAGGCACATCGCAACCCGATGAAATGCCAAGCGTTATCGTGCAATAATGTTTTGCAACACTGCGTCTTCGCGCCGTGACGCCGTCTGACGTTCAGAGCAGTGCTGGTGTGGGAGCTGGGCCATGCAGCCCCGGCTGAAGGCTCGGTAGAAGCCCCGGCGCTGTCCAGGTCAGGGGGCGCCGGAAGGACAGCGCACGGGGCACAATTGGCCTAGTGGAACGATGGCGCCCGTTGCAATCGTCGCTATGCATTGTGACACCGGGATCTCCCCGCGCCAAGCACTTTCTTCTGACTGGAATCGCCCGTGATTGACACTGCGCAGGCCGCGTCAGGTGAGGCGCCGCGGCTGCCACACAGTTATCATGGAGACACCGTGGACATCAAGACTTGGAACATCGACTACAGCGAAGTCCTGGACGCGGCAATGAGATCAGCGCTGTCGGCCAATGATGCTCCCGTGCCGAGGGAGCTTCCCGCCGCGTGGCTGGGAGCGTACCGGAGAAGCGTGTCGC
>SMXV01000112.1 GCA_004356175.1 Acidobacteriota bacterium | reverse complement strand
GGGAAGGAATATCGGAGGATGGGAGGATGGGAGGATCGGACGACCGGAGGATTGAAGGACGGGACCACAGCAGGACGGAGGATGGTAGATCGGAGGTCTCGTGGGACTGGGGGGTGTGGTTACGTCATACGTACTTCCGCAGATGCGTCAGCATCCGCTGCATCTGCCGCAAGGAGCGTGGGTCAGTATGGGTGTGTATGGCAAGGAGTGTGCAGTAGATACTGACCCGTGCTCCTAGAGGCCTTCGAAGAAGGCGGCTAGGACAAGCGCAGCTATTGGAGCTGCGACGGAACCTCCCGTAGCGGACTCCCCGAAGTCGCCGCCAGCCTCGACAATGACTGCAATAGCGATTTGCGCAGTGTCTGGGCCAGCTCCGACGGGGCCGAAACCAATGAACCACGCGTTTGGCGCGCCTCCGCCCGCTTCGGCCGTCCCCGTCTTTCCCGCGATTCTGACACCAGGTACGGCGGCCTTCTTACCTGTGCCGGAAATTACGACCTGTTCCATCAGGTCGGCGAGTACCGCCGCGGATGCTGGACTGGTGGTTCGTCGCCACTGAGTTGGCTCGGTTCGTGACTCGATGACTCCGTCGGAGGTAAATATCGCATCCACGAGATAGGGTGTCATTGCAGTTCCGTTGTTGGCGATTGCAGCGGCTGCGATGGCCATAAGCAGAGGCGTTGCTCTGACGTCGCGTTCCCCGATGGCGTTCTGCGCGGTTGCCGCTGGGTCACTCTCAATCGTTCCGCGTGGTGGAAAGAACGACTCAAGAACGTCGAACTCGAAGGGCACGGGATTATTGAAAGCAAATGCCCTCGCCGTGACCCCCAATCTATCACCGCCCAGGTCCATTCCTAGTTGGGCGAAGACTGTATTGCATGACTTGACAAATGCGAACCCGAGCGTGACCTTGCTGCCGCTGCTACACGCCTTCTCGTTGTAGTTCCGTATCGTCGCGCTGCTACCGGGCAAATCGAGCGCGACAGGATCGTCGAAGTCCGTCGACGCGCTTACGAGCCCTGCGTCAAGGCCTGAAGCGGTGGTAATGACCTTGAAGGTGGAGCCTGGCGAGTAGGTTTGGTCGATGGCCCGATTTCGGAGCGGCTCGTCTCGATCTGATTCGAGTTCCGCTCCCACAGTGCCGGCATCCGGCCCTACGAGGTCATTCGGATCGAACCGCGGATAGGTGACCATGGCAAGAATTGCACCTGTCTTTGGATCAATGGCAACGATGCTGCCTTTCTGGTTCCCAAGCGCCTCGGCCGCAACCTGCTGTAATGCGTGAATGAGCGTCAGGCGTACGCCTCGGGGATTAGTGTCGCCACCGAGCAGGCCGTTCAGCACGCCGGATATCGTTGCATCCCTATTGGATACGAGGTTCTCTGACCGAGTCTTCTCGATACCCCTCGACCCATACAGCACTGATGTGAAACCGACGGTATGTGCGTACATGTCTCCCTCGGGATATTCGCGTTCGTAGAGCGTTGGATCAGTGTTCGACGGCGTTGAGCGGGCGAGGATTGTGCCATCGGATGAAGTAATCGGTCCGCGCTGTCGTCCGGTGCGCCAAGCTACAAAGCGCGCGTTTCTCGGGTCGTCCCGCAGGCTTGGACCTTGGACCGCTTGGATGTAGGTCGTCAGCACTGCCAGCACAATGAAGCCCGCGAAGATGGCGTACGCCGCGCGACGAAGAGAGATATTCACAGCCGCTCCTCGTGAGAGATGCGAAGTAGAAGAGCCACAATGGTGAGGTTGGCAATCAACGATGAGCCACCGTACGAAAGGAAAGGCAGCGTCAGCCCCGTGATCGGAAGGAGGCGTAGCACGCCCCCGAGAATGATGAGAGCTTGGAGCGCGATCACAATCGTGAGACCCCCGGCGAGATACTTACGAAAGCGATCGCGGGACCGAATGGCGACTCCGAAGCCGACAGCGACAAGAAGCGAGAACCCGGCGAGAACGGCGAGGGCGCCCGCGAGACCCATCTCCTCAGCAATCGCAGCAAAGATGAAATCCGTTGTAGCGGCAGGTATGAGATGCGGTCTGCCGAGTCCGATGCCCGAGCCGGTCAAGGCACCAGATCCCATGGCGAACAGTCCTTGCACCGTTTGGTATCCGGCATCTGAGAAGTGGCCGAACGGGTCGAGCCATGCCTGCACCCGGCGCTGCACATGGTCGAACGTCTGGTACGCCGCGAACGCGCCTGCGCTGGCGAGAACAACGCCCGCAATCACATAGAAGGTTCGACCAGTTGCGATGTACAACATTGCAACGAAAATGCCGAAGAGCAGCAGGGAGGCGCCGAGGTCCTTCTGATAGATGAGTATCACAAAGGCTGCGCCTGCAGCGATGAAAACAGGACCGAGATGTCGTGGCTCCGGAATCTTAAACGGTCCAATCTTGCGCACGACGACCGACATGGCTTCTGCACGTTCAGCGAGGTAGGACGCGAGAAAGACAGTGATTAACACCTTTGCGATTTCGCCGGGCTGGAAGCTCAGAACGCGGGCTGTGCCCGGAACTGTGACCCGTACCCAGAGCCGTGACCCATTGACGGTCGCTCCGTGAATGGCCCAGGTCTCAGGAAGTAGCGGCAGCAGCAGGAATCCGACGCCGACAAAAAGCAGGACATATCGGTACCTTCTCAACACCGCAACTCCTGTATCGCGCAGCACCCAGAGGACGAGCAGCCCGACGAGACAAGCGACCATGATTGACCATCGCTGAACCGCAGCAGCGTCGGGATTGATTCGGTAGATCTCTACGAAACCAATGGCTGTAAGAAACGAGGCAATCGGCAGTAGCAGGCTTGAGGCACCCGACGTCCAGCGGATTACCCCGAGTTGGACACCGCCGAAAGAGCCAGCGAACACAAGAAATGTCAATGCGACCTGTGCGTCAAGCCAGTTGCCTTTGGTGAACTCGACGATAGCCACGCCCATCGCTGCGACGAGCGCGGCTGCAACGATGAGGCCGGACTCCGCCCGACGCGTCATTCTCTCGTGTCGATCACAACGACGGTCGTGTTGTCGACACCCCCTGCGTCGTTGGCCTTCTCAATCAGGGCCCAAACTGTGGCTTCAACGCCATCGACCGAATCGAGAATGTTGGCAATGTCGGAATCTGACACCATGGTGGTGAGTCCGTCCGAGCACAGAAGAACCCTGTCGCCCGCGTGCAGATCAATGGTGTCTGTGTCCACTCCAACAGCACCGAGACCGAGGACTCTCGTGATGAGATGTCTGTGAGGGTGGACTTCGGCCTCTTCCAAGGTGATCTGGCCAAGTTCGATGAGTTCGTGCACCAACGTATGGTCAGTGGTGAGGAGGCTCATCTGTCCGTCCCTATGAAGGTAGGCGCGGCTATCGCCGACGTGGGCGACATCCATTCTCCCGTCGTCGTTCAGTTTGACGAGAGTGAGGGTTGTTCCCATGCCTGCGAGTGAGGGATCCTTGATGACGGCTGCGGTCACGGCTGCATTTGCGTCGGAGACCCTGGTCTCTGGAGTGATGGTGTCGGTGGCGGGCTTGCCGGATGCGGTGTCAACGGCAATGCTCGACGCCACCTCTCCTGCCACAGCGCCGCCCATACCGTCTGCGACCATGAGAATCTCTGGACCGCTTGATGCCCCTGACGACGCGGGGAACACAGAGTCCTCGTTGCCCGTTCGGACGTTTCCGACGTGCGTGCCGGTGGCCCATAGGTATTTCATCGAATCTCGAGAATCGTCTTGCCTATCTGTACTGTGTCTCCTCGACTAACCGAAGTTGGGCTTGTGACCCTTCGACCGTTGACGTAGGTTCCGTTCGTGCTCCCGAGATCATGGACAACGACCTGGCCATCTTGGATGCCCACCCGGGTATGGAACTCGGAGGAGTATGGGTCTGATATCCGTATATCGGCATCGGGAGAGCGACCGATGACGTGCCCCTGGGGACGAATTCTGACACGTTCTGTTTCTGAGTCCCCGGTGAGCACGACCAGCTCTGCTGCGGTTCCTTCGGTTTGCGCGCCAGGGTTGGAACCGACGTGGCTCCTGATGGCCCGCGCTAGTTGCCAGAGAAACAGAAATAGCATCAGCAGATAGAGAAGTTTGATGATGTTGAAGAAGAGGGCTGGCATTTCAGAACACCGGCTTGTATGTGAAAGCGAGATTGCCGAGCATCAGCGAGTCCCCGGCCGTGACGTTCACAGGATCGCTGGACAGTCGAACTCCGTTGACGAATGTTCCGTTGGCTGATCCGAGATCGCGGATCAATGTCACGCCGTTCTCCCTATATATGACCATATGGTGACGGGAGACTTCGTGGTTGGCTATTCGGATGTCGCTATCGAGCGCGCGGCCGACAAGTGACCGATTGAGGCCGATATCCAGTACTGCTGATCCGTCGTCTGCGAACAGTTGACACCATGGATCGGTCGGACCGGGCACGGTGCCTCCGTCGACCTCAAGGATCCCACGAGGGACATCTTCTGCTGTCACGATTTGAACTGTGACGGGTCCGAGAAGTCGCCATCCCCTTTCGGCTGCGGTCTCCATCACTACGTTCGAAAGCTCGAGTTCCAGCGAAGATTGGTCGAGCGCCTCGTCGACGTCCGCTGAGTTGAGCCGCACGACGAAGTGATTGGGAACCTCCGGTCCGGCCGGAGTGTCTCTGGCAAGAAATTCAAGCTGGCGCACGAGCCTGCTGGCGATGTCGATCGGATGCATCTTTCCCCGAAACACGGACGCGCTTGCTCCGTCAGCAAGCATCTCCAGTCGCCGTTCAAGCCCCCGTGCAAGGTTCATGCCGTAAGGGTAGCTGCCGCTCAGGAAAGTCAGGGTGCGTGCGGACTGCGTTGCTGTCTTCAGGCTGTAGCACGGATGACGACAAGACAGACGACTCGGGATGAGAGGATCGGAGGATCGGGCCGGGCGGGATATGTGATAGCCCGCTACGCTTTGGGATTCACGCGCGAGTGGCGGAATTGGCAGACGCGCAGGATTCAGGTTCCTGTGAGGTAACACTCGTGAGGGTTCAAGTCCCTCCTCGCGCACTATGACGTTTCGGGCCTACAGGTCAGATCGCCGCCGAGGGCGGCGCCGCTGGCCCTTGATTGTTGTCACACTCATAGCAATCGTCTCGGTTGTCGTGTATTTGGTGTCGCGCCAAACCGAGCAAAGGGGAGGTGTGGAGTTCTTTGCCGCTGCGGACCAGGCATCAGATATAAGCATCTCGGCCTCGGCCGAACTCGAAGGAGCTCTCTCGTCGATCGGTGTCATTGACCGCCAGGAGTTAACACGCAGGTTGCAGAGTGTTGCAGATTCGGCAACGGAAGCAGATTCCCTGCTCAACATGGAGATACCGTCAAATATCGGCAACTCGTATGGAACCATGGCAACAGCAACCGCATCATGGGCAAGAGGGGCACGCGACGTCAACACAGCGATCACGGCGATCATGGACGGCGTGCTGATCGAGGGAGCCACCGAACAGTTAGAAGCAGCGCTCGACCTCCTCAGAGTTGGTGACTCGGCGTACGACCTCTTTATGGAGACGCTACCGACCGTGGATGAGGGGATTGACGTCTCTGGTTTTGTGTCGGTGACCTACATCAACCTCGATGCGCCGGCTCTTCTGATTTATGACGCGCAGAGCCTCGTCATACGTATTCAGACGTCATACGACCTCAGCCCACACCACGATGTTTCGGTCAACGGAACAACCACCCCAGATCCGATCGGCGAGACCGGGGGTATACCCGTTGTTCCTTTTGCCTCTTCAATCGATGTGCAGGCAGTCGTGACGAATGTAGGCAACCAGGACGAGCCGACCGTGATAGTTGTGATGGACGTCATCGACATCACCTCGGGCGTGTTGGTATCCCAGACACAAACGATTACAGACCTCATAGCTGGCGCGTCAACAACCGTGACATTCTCCGATGTGGACATTCGACCGGGTAGTTTGTATCAGGTGAAGATCACGCTAGAAATCGAAGATGACATAGATCTCGACAACAACGTGTGGGATATGCGTTTTCTCTGGAGAGGTGAATCGTGAGTGTTGCGCTCGTCATAGCGGTCATCCTCGCGGTGATTCTCGCCATCTGGCAGACGATTCAGATCCAGGCCGTGCGTGCAAAGGTCGATGCCGTTCCGGATGACGGCAACGTGGTATCGATGCTGCGCAAGCTCGATGAGCAGTCCAAAACGAACACCGTTTCGATCGAAGGGTTTGCCAAGCGCGTGGACGTGCTTGAGGAGCGTATGCCGTACGCAATCAGCCACGTCGGCGTTGTTGCCTACAACGCCTTCGGAAACATAACTGGTGCACAGTCGCGGTCAATTGCCCTCCTCAACCAGAGAGGTGATGGCATCGTAATCTCGCTCCTCACCTCTCGAGAAGACACTGTGTTCTTCGCCAAGGAGGTCAGGTCCGGCAAGGGTGTGGAGGAACTCTCTCCCGAAGAGACCGCGGCGGTTGACCGTGCTCTCGGCAGGTAACCTTGTCTCATGATTGACATCTCGATTCTCCGAGAGAGCCCCGACGAACTGGCTGCATCTCTCATGCGCAGAGGTGTTGAGATTGACGTTCGCGCACTCGCCGAGCTTGACGAGGGGCGACGAAAGAAACGCTCGAACGCTGAGGACATCCGCAGCGAGCAGAACACCATGTCCAAGTCGATCTCCTCCCTCAGCGGTGACGAGCGCCAGACCGCAATCGAACAAGCCGGAGGACTGTCCGAAAAGTACAAGGCTGCGCTCGTGGAGGCGGATTCACTGGATGCCGAGTTCGAGGACCGTTGGATAGCTCTGCCGAACATGACGGACCCGACCGCCGCTGATGGTTTCGAGGAGAGCGACGCTGTCGAGATCCGTCGCGTTGGGGTACACCCGAAGTTCGGATTTGAGACAAAGGATCATGTCGATCTTGGTGTCGGTCTTGGCGTGATTGACATTGAGCGCGCCGTAAAGATTTCAGGTAGCCGGTTTGGGCTAAAGCTCGGAGGGTTCGCCATTCTTGAGATGTCTCTTATGCGTTGGACAATTGACAATCTTGTCGGTCACGGTTTCACGCCGGTCATTCCTCCGACCCTCGTCCGCGAGGCGGCACTCGTTGGCACAGGGTTTTTCCCGGGCGAGCGTGAACAGGTGTATTCGGTGAGGGAGGACGATCTGTTTCTCGTTGGAACTTCAGAGGTCGCACTCGCCGCGATGCACGGCGACGAAATATTCGATCTCGACGATCTACCTCTGCGATATGTCGGAATCTCGACCTGTTTTAGGGTTGAGGCTGGCACGTACGGCAGGGACACCCGTGGCCTCTTCCGTGTCCATCAGTTCGACAAAGCGGAGATGTTTTCGTTTGTGTCGCCGTCGGCTTCGCCGGATGAGCATGAGTTTCTGCTTGCTCGGGAGGAAGAACTTGTTCAGGCGCTCGACATCCCGTATCGGGTTGTGAACGTTGCGGCTGGCGATCTTGGACTGTCAGCGGCAAAGAAGTACGACATTGAGGCTTGGTTTCCAGGCCAGAACAAATATAGAGAGATCACATCGACATCCAACACGACCGACTTCCAGGCTCGGCGCCTCAAAATTCGGTTCAAGGACACAGCGGGGAACAACCAGTTTGTCCACACCCTCAACGGCACGGCCGCCACCCCTCGCCACCTGATAGCTCTGATCGAGAATCATCAGCAGGCAGACGGCACCGTCCACATACCCGAGGCCCTCGTGCCGTATACGGGATTTGACGTCCTCGACGCTCAATGAGCAACGGCGAGGTGTTCACCGACATTGCCGCCCGATACGACAGGCTCAACTCGATTCTGTCGCTCGGCCAGGACCAGAAGTGGCGCAACACTGTTGTATCTCGTCTGCCGAGTGGCGCATTGCTCGATGTCGGTGCTGGAACTGGCGCGGCGAACGAGATCTTTGGCGACAGAGAGGTTGTGGCACTCGACCCATCGCTCGAGATGCTTGCGCTCAATGATGCCAGGCACCGTGTTGTGTCTGTGGGTGAGCGACTACCGTTCGACGACGACACATTTGATGCGGTGTTCTCGGCGTATGTGTTTCGCAATCTCACGTCCGTAGATGCCACCATGGCTGAGATCGCAAGGGTTCTCAGACCGGGCGGTGTCGCTGGCATTGTTGACCTCGGCCGCCCCGTGGGAAGAATCGCCTCCAAGGTGCATCGTTTCGGCTCGTCTGTTGTTCTGCCGATCGCGGGAATGGCGGTCGGTGCGAAGGAGGAGTACGTCTACCTCAATGGAACTCTCGACAAACATCCCCCACCGGAACAGCTGCTCTCCAACACCCCCCTCTCCCTTATCGAAACCTGGCGCCTCGGCCCCCTCGGTTTCGTCTGGGCCGCCCTCCTCCAAAAACCGGTATGAAGGTGGGACCAACTGTCGCGAGTATTCAAGCTCTGCTCCCCGCAGTTCGCCTTGCGAACTGCAGGAACGCCGAGACGTCCTTGGCGTTCCCGTGCACCCCGCCGTTGGATGGTCCAGCAACGGCGCGTTCTGGACGATCGACTCCTCCAAGGCAACCCCGCCGCACCCGGAGCAAACCGCTTAGGGCTGCTTCCTTCCGGACCTGACCCGGTTCACGACGCTCCGCCGAAACGGGACCTTGTTATCACCATCGACCGAGCCAGCGCTGACCCGATGTCATCGCATCCTCAGGCAGGGAGTTCAGCTCCGCATGAAGAGGATTTCGGATGTAGGGCACCCCTAGCACCCCACCTAGCACGGAGCCTGTAGCGTACTCACACCGTTGATGTAGCCAGCATTTCCCTTCTGGCGTACGTGAGCGCAATATATTGCGGCTACGTACGCCAGAAGCACAAAGATGGCGGAGGGGGAGGGATTCGAACCCTCGATGCGTTTCCGCATACGCGCTTTCCAGGCGCGCGCACTAGGCCAGACTATGCGACCCCTCCGTAAGATGAGAATGCTAGAAGGGACGCACGAAATAGTGGATGCCGAAGCGGCGATGGAGATAGCACTCAGCGAGGCTGAGTTGGCGCGCGACCACGGCGATGTTCCGGTCGGCGCCGTGCTTCTCAGTCCGACAGGTGACATCGCGGCACAGGACCGCAACCGTCGCGAGGAACGTGGCGACGCAACGGCTCACGCCGAGCTGCTTGTGATTTCGCAGCGTTCTCGTGACCTCGGTGACTGGCGGCTTGAGGGTCACACTCTTGTTGTCACGCTCGAACCCTGCGCCATGTGCGCAATGGCTGCGGTGTGGGCGCGTATTGAACGGATCGTGTACGGAGCAGCAGATCTGAAGGCTGGTGCGGCGTGGTCTCTGTTCAACATCCCGCAGGACGAACGGCTCAACCATCATGTCGAGCTGACCTCAGGGGTCCTGGAGCAACAGTGTGGTGCGATGCTCACCGAATTCTTCTCTACCCGCCGCTGAGGGGGGCCTACTCAGCGAAGCAGCGTTTTACCTTCGCCGCGCAGCATCACGCACGACTCGGTGACTCCCTTGGCCATGGCAATTTCGGCCGATTTAAGATATGACCGTGGGTCGTAAATCTTTTTGTTTCCGACTTCTCCGTCGATCTTGAGTACACCTTCGTAACCTGTGAAGAAGTGGTCTGCCACAGCCCTTGAGAAGTTGTACTGATTGTCGGTGTCGATGTTCATCTTGATGACGCCGAAGTCGATGGCGGCATGAATGTCTGCCAGTTCTGATCCAGAGCCACCATGAAATACGTAGTCGAAATGAGCGTTCGGACCATGCGCGGCCTTGATGGCTTCCTGGCCATCCCGCAACACTTCTGGACGGAGTTTCACGTTGCCCGGCTTGTATACACCGTGGACGTTTCCGAACGTTGCAGCGAGAAGGTAGCGACCGTTTTCACCGAGGCCAACTGCCGCGACGGTCTTGAGGAGATCCTCATTTGTTGTGTATAGCTTCTCGCGAGCCACGTGTTCTGCGGACACACCGTCCTCCTCCCCGCCGACGACACCAACCTCAATTTCGAGAATGATGTCGAGTGCGCTCATCTCCTCAAGCAGTCGAGCAGAGATCGCAAGGTTTTCATCGAGATCGATTGCTGAACCATCGAACATGTGGCTCTGATACAGAGGTGGAAGACCAACTTCGGAACGCTCTCTACTGACTTCGAGCAGAGGTCTGACGAATTCGTCGACCTTGTCAGCTGGACAGTGGTCAGTGTGCAACGCAATGAGGACGTTGTATTCATCAGCGAGAAGGTATGCCATCTCGGCGATGGCTTGAGCTCCAAGCGCCATGTTGTTGACGTGAGTTCCCGACGCAAAGGAGCCACCTCCGGTGCTGATCTCGATGATGCCGTCCGATTCAGCTTCTGCGAATCCTCGCATTGCCGCGTTGAGCGTCTCTGACGACGTGATGTTGATTGCGGGATAGGCATACTTGCCCTCCCTCGCGGCGTCGAGCATTGCGTTGTATTGCTCAGGTGTTGCGATCGGCATGTCTTCCCTCCACCGTGGGTTTGGCTGTCGCCAAATCTACCGCTTCGATCGGATCTTCTGACATCGTGAGGCAGCACGCACAGTTCGCTGCGGCCCTCATCTCAGTACAATCCTGCATTCTGGAGGGGTGACAGAGCGGACGAATGTGACGGTCTCGAAAACCGTTGGGCCTTCACGGGTCCCGAGGGTTCAAATCCCTCCCCCTCCGCCACCTTTTTTTGTTCCGCTCCTTACCTCTCTCCGTTAGCGGGAGCGAGGGTCAGAGGGGGGAACGCCGAAGGCGGTCCTTGCTGGCAACGTCGTGCCTCGGTTGCTCGCGGATTCTCGAGGGCGGTGAGCGTAACGTGACGCTCTGAGGTTGTCCGTCAGGTGGATACCGAGAGTGCTTGTGGTAATGTAGTCGAAGCGCCGCGGCGATTCCGCGGCGACGTGCGGCAACTCCGTGCGCTAGTACTACGAAGGGAAAGCGATGCCGCTTTTGGAACTGTTCTGGACGATGATGATCTTCTTCATGTGGGTCATCTGGATCTGGCTACTCATTACCGTATTCATTGACATCTTCCGTGACAAGAGTCTCAACGGGTTCGCCAAAGCGATTTGGGTCCTGTTTGTTATCGTCCTGCCGTTCCTCGGAGTGCTTGTATATCTCATCGCTCGTGGCGATTCGATGCACGAACGCCAGGCTGCGCAGGCGTCGCAACAGATTGAAGCTCAGAATCAGTACATCCGAAGCGTTTCAGGCGGCGGTTCCGCTGATGAACTTGAGAAGCTTGCAAAGCTTCACCGCGACGGTGTACTGACGGACGAGGAGTTCGCTGCTCAGAAGGCAAAAGCCCTCGGCTAATACTTGACTTTGCGAACTGAGAAGAATGCGCCCGTGAGGGCGCATTCTTCGCGGTGTGAGTTGGTGACGATCGATGCCAAACTATGCACACTGGAGGGATGACTGAGCGGACGAAAGTACTGGTCTTGAAAACCAGCGAGGCGCAAGCTTCCGTGGGTTCAAATCCCACTCCCTCCGCCACATGGCTCTGCCGCTCTGGCTGCCCTCTGGGCCATATACGGGTTCGACGGACGCCGGACCGGCTTGAGGTAGCGACTTACTTGAGGGGAGCAAACGCGAGTCGGCAAGGGCTGCAATGTCGGTGACCTCCAATGGCGTGATGGTCCGGACTCTGGGTCATCTCGAGAAACGACGCAAGGCCCGGGTACCGCACCAGAAACATGCCGTCCGGCGTCTGGTTCTCGGGACCAATCAGGAACGCCCCGCCGCTCCCCATCGCAAGAACCTCTGCACGTACTGCGGTCGCTAATTCAGTGGCGAGTCCGATGTAGGTGTCGAATGCCTCTTCCCCGGTGACATCGTATGCGGGTGCAAGGTCCGGTGATGCGCTGTAGTCCGCTACGCGGCGGAACTTCGAGAGGTTCAACAGCGTGACGGGTCTTGTGATATTGCGCTGCATCTGAGACTGGACCGACTCGGGCATTGGTGCGATGAACATCCGGCCGTCCCACGCCATGATGTCACCTCTCCTTGCGAGACGCTATCCATGCGCCGACCAGGACGAGTGCAGTGCCCCCAACTGCGACCGGTTCGATGGCATCGCCGCGCACTGCAACGCCAAGGATGATGGCCACGATGGGCACAAAGTAGATCGCTATGGAGCCACGTGGAGCACCGACGCGGCCGACCAGCGTTGCCATGAGTACGAAAGCGAGTCCAGTCCCAAGGACACCTACAGGAATCATTGCGAGCGCCGAGGTCAATGACCACGTACTACCCGGAATCTGTAGAAGTCCAATGGGCAAGACGATGAAGAGCGCCGCGATCTGTGCGTTGAAGAGAACCGGCAATGCGCCGTACTTCTGCTGGAGCGGAACTGCGAGATTGGCTGACAGTCCGTACAGGACAACTGCGACAATGACGAGCAGGCTGCCAAGTGCGGTTGCTGATGATCTTGCGATTTCAGGTGCCGAAATTGCAAGAATGCCGAGAAATCCGATGCCGATTCCTGTGAGCTGCCGCCACGCTGGTAGGCGGCGCAGAAGAACTGTTGCCCACGCAGCTGCTGCAATCGGCATTGCACCGTTGATCATTCCCGCTACCGACGAGTCAATCCATTGCTGAGCTATCGGGAAAATCGTGAGGGGTATCCCAATCCAGATGACTCCGAGCCCAAAGACCCTGCGGCGGTCCTCAACGTCGATTGCCACCCTTGCCTTGGGGATGACCGCAAGGGCCGCGACCCCAAGAGAGACACGTGCCAAAGTCACGACACCTGGCCTGAACGCGTCGAGACCGATGGCCATGAACACGAAGGATGAGCCCCAGATCACTGCGATAATCGCCAGAAGACCCCACTCTGTGGCTTCGAACGCCCCCTGGTTCGTGCCGACGGCAGTCGACGGTAGCGTCGAGCGCGTTGGGGTTGTCTTGCTTGGCATGGTCATGAGGGTAAATGCGACTGGCCGTTGTCGTGGCTGGTGGCCAGTGGAGCAACGTCGGTGACCCTGATACTCTTCCGAATCTGGAGAGGTGGCCGAGTGGCCGAAGGCGCTCGCCTGCTAAGCGAGTAGGGGGTTACAAGCTCCCTCGAGGGTTCAAATCCCTCCCTCTCCGCCCTCTTCAACGCTTCTGGCGTACGTGAGCGCAATATATTGCGGCTATGGACGCCAGAAGGGATGACTCAGGACGTGGACCACTCTTTTACGATGCGGTCGAGCGTTGGCAGGGTCACCAAACCGGAACCGAGCACAGCGTCATGGAAACTCTTGATGTCGAATCGGTCTCCCATGCGCGCCTCTGCTTCTGCACGCATGCGCTGGATCTCGATGCGCCCGACCATATAGGACACAGCCTGGCCGGGGTACGAGAGATAGCGGTCGATCTCCTCGACGATCGAGTGCATGGTCATCGGTGAGTTCGAGGCGACGTAGTCGATTCCCTGCTGTCGTGACCAACCGAGCGCATGCATGCCGGTGTCGACAACAAGACGGCAGGCCCGCATCGAATCGGCTTGGAGCATGCCGATGCGGTCGAGTTCTGAGGTGTACAGGCCCATCTCGTCTGCAAGGCGCTCCGTGTAGAGGCCCCAGCCCTCGCCATAAGCGGAGATGAACGCGTGTCGCTGGAACGCAGGAATTGCATCGCCGAGCTCATGGGCGATCGCTATCTGGAGATGATGGCCCGGTATCCCCTCGTGAAAGGCTGTTGCTTCGATCTCGAAGGTTCCCCAGGACGTCGGATCCTCGGTGTTCATGAAGAACGTGCCTTCGCGTGAGCCATCGTCTGCGGGTGGGAAGTAGAAGGCCACCGGACCGGACTTGGTCTCCTGCACGAAGCAGTCGGACTTCGGAAGACGACCGAACCAGTCGCCCATCTCGGCTTTCGCCTTCGCGAAGGCTGCTTCTGACGCCGCTATCACTCCTTCGCCTGTTGTGTGGTGCAGGTCTGGGTCCTCGCGCAGGGACCGGAAGATGTCTTCGAGTGACGTGGTGCCGAGTACGGGCCCTGCAATCTCGTGGTATTCGCCTGCCAGCTTCTCGATCTGCTCGAGACCGATGTGGTGGATCTCCTCCGCTTGCATGGCGAGCGTGGTGTACTTGTCGAGAAGCCTCGAGTACACGAGGTCGCCATCGTCAAGCCCGAACAGGCCTGCCTTTTCGTCAGAGCGCGCAACGGGGCCGACTTCATCCCTGATCACGTCGCGGTAGCGCTCAAACGCCGGGTTGATACTGTTGCGTACAATGGCGACCGCCCTGTCACGCCAGGCCGTTGCTTCTTCGTCCGAGTAGGACTCGGGTATCTGAGCCTTGAGGAACGGTGAGTTCTCCACAGGCGCTGCGATGACGGCGTCGAGCTGCCCAACGGCCTTGGTTACCGCAAACTCAGCGTTGACTCTGCCGTTCGCAATGCCTTCCCGGAGGCGCTGGGTGGACTGGTCAAGCATCTGTGCGAAGGAGTCGAACTTCTCAAGCATCCCGTCAGCGTGCTCTGCTGTTTCGACGGTCATCTGCGGGATGAGTACGTCCGCGACAACTTGGGGGCCAAAGATTGGATCGATACCGAACTCGCCCTGCCGCATCTCAGAGACCGCTGCGCTTGATGCGGCTTCGTAGATCAGCGTCTCTTGAGTTGTACGATCGGCAGATGACAGATCGGACGTACGAAAGGACCTCGCTCGATCGGCAAAGGCGCGTCTCGCAGCGATCTCAGCATCTTCTGCCTCGCGGCTCACATCCTCGAAACGGTCTATGTATCGGTAGTCCCCAAGCATGTGTGCGTTGGTGGGGTTGGTTCTGAGCACGTGCTCCCAGTACTCGTCTGCGAGGGCGCGAAGGTCCTTGTTCACATCGACTCCTGTTCAAAACATCTCTCTGTTGCGTTTCTAGAGCAGTACCTTATTGCCACCAAGCGCCCGTAGCTCAATTTGGATAGAGCGTCTGAACACGGATCAGAAGGTTGGGTGTTCGAGTCCCGCCGGGCGTGCCGAGGACACCCTTGTACAGCAAGGATTTCTCTCGTGTAACTCTGCAACAGTCGCAGAGTCGCCCCGAAAAATATTGGTAAATTCTTGGTCGGGCGGAAGCGTTGCAGAGCGACTCGACGAGATGGGCCGGTGAAACGGCGCGGGACTCCTGACTGAATCTTCGACCCAGAGGGTGCACGACGCACCGGTTCAGACGTATACGCACGCCCGACAGGGAATCTCTGTTGCATGCCTGCCAGACGACGGTGCTACGCGGCCAGGTTTCGAACTCCCCAGCGACGCTCGGCTGCGATCGGGTGACAGTCGCAATCGGGGGTCTCTGGGTTCGATGTGTCTCCGGATGTGATCGCAACAGCGGAAATGCCTTTACGCGCGAGAGCCAATTCTGATCGGATGGCGTGGAGGCGGTCCCTCACGCTTATAAGTTCGTTGATTCCACCAGCTCCTGATCTGATATCCCGCTCCTCCGTCAACGTGCTGAGGAGTTGGTTGAAGAGTCTGTCGAATGTTTCTCGTGTGGTGTTCGTATCGGTCGTCATGTTAATTCTCCTTGTACTTCAAATCTTGACTACATACTACACACAACAGTTCAAATTTGCACTATATTCCTTGTATGAGTTCAAAAAAGATCACTGCCGAAGAAGACAAGAGTTGGAGGTCGTTCCTCCACGCCAGTACTCGGATCACATCACTGCTGGACGACGAGATGAGGGCTGCGCACGGGGAACGACTGGCAGATTTCGATGTCCTTTCGAATCTCGCCGAGTCTCCAAACACCGAGATGCGGATGAGCGAGCTCGCCGATCAGACACTATTCTCAAGGAGCAGGCTCTCGTACACCGTCAGCCAACTTGAGTCGCGAGGTCTCGTTCGACGGACGAAAGATGAGCGCGATCGGAGAGGTGTCACTGCCTCTCTCACACCAGCAGGCGTGGCACTCCACCGCAGGCTGGCCGTCACCCACGTGGCGGGGATTCGCAGAGTCTTCCTCGACCCGACGTCAGTCAAGAGCCGATCCGAGCTCGCTGACGCGTTGGCTCCGATTCTTGAAATGCTCGAGAACGCAAACGACAAGTCCCGCTGATCGTGGGCGATCGGTTTGCAATCGGTTACAAAGAGATCCCCGCCTGAGTGCCGTATGCGCGGGCAGTTGGCGGTATTCAGTCCATGATCACTAACGCAACGTCTGCAGCCACAAGCACAGCCCCGGCGACGATGAGGCCAATCGTGGGACCACACCGCCTTTCGCTCGAACGGCTC
>SMXV01000111.1 GCA_004356175.1 Acidobacteriota bacterium | reverse complement strand
GAGACTAGAAACTAAGAACTCCCTCACCAAGACCGAACGGCTGAGATCCTCGGCACCCACTTCCTCACACTGCTGCCTGTAGAACCCACAGGATTGGCATTCCCACGAGAATCGCTGCACCGATGCTCCTGGTTGTCCATGCCGCAAGTCCACCACCAATGGCGGCAGGCACGAAGATGTTCCATGGATCAAACGTTCCGCCCGGAGCGATGACGGCTGGCAGTACCAGAGCAGCAAGCACGGCAGGTGCGATGTAGCGCAGCGCGCGCTCAAGACTTTCTGGTACGGCGATTCGCCCGAACAGCCCAATGAACGAATACCGGATCGCGAACGTGAGAAGTCCCACGACGAGCACGACAGCCCACATGCTCATTTGAGCCTGCTTTCGACCAGCATGCCTGCGACAACGCCGCTAGCTGTTCCTACGAGCAGGCCGAGGTGGTACGGCATGGCTAGCGCTGCGACCGCAACTCCGCCGCCGACGACGGCTGCGATGAGCTGCGGTTTGTTCTTGACTGCAAGCGTCAGAAGTGCCATGAACGTCAACGGAATTGCGAACTCGAGTGACCATGCCTCCGGAATGGCAGCACCGACCAGGAAGCCGGTCGTTGTGGAAATCTGCCAGCCGGTCCACATTGTCAAACCGGCCGCGAGGTAGAACGCGACGAATCCCCTTGCGTTTCGTGGATCAGGAAATCTATTGGCTGTCACGAGGTACGCCTGATCGGTCAGGATGTACGCGATGCCGAACTTTGTACGAAGCGGTTCTGAGGTCGTGTACCTGCCGATGTCGGCCGAGTACATCAACATTCGTGAGTTGATGATCACCGCGGTGACTATCGCAACGATTGGCGCACCGCCGCCCCCGAGGACTTCAACAATGGCGATCTGGCTGGCGCCAGCGAAAATGACAAAGGACGACGCCCACGCCGCGACGAGGGGAACACCGGAACTGACCGATGTCACTCCGAATATCAACCCGAAGGGAACCACCCCGAGCAGGATTGGCGAGACGGCGCGCACGCCGTCGAACCAGGTTGCACTCTGCTCATTGGTGCCCATAGATTCCCACCCAGGTTGAAGTCCGTCGAAGGCACAAAGTTAGTACAACACCGCCTTGTCGAACACGGCCACGAGCGCGGACCGATGACAGACGATGGTGCGGATCGGACTGAAGCGATGCCGGATCTATCAGAGGTCGAAGTACTTGGCGAACTTTTCGGCGAGATACGCTTCAGTGACCTTTCCAAAGACACGTTCGAGTATGACGCCATCTGCCGAGATGATGTACGACGCCGGGAGGCCGAGCGGCTTGTATGCCGCCTCGACGCTGTCGTTGTCGTCGTAGCCGATGAGATACGTGACACCGATTTCTTCGACAAATCCCTCGGAGTCTGGCCGGGCGTCCTGAACGGCTACGCCAATGAAGAGCACCCCGGGATATGTGTCGGCCGACCTGTCAATGCCTGGCATCTCGTCTCGGCACGGGAAACACCACGAAGCCCAGAGGTTGAGAAAGATCGGTCTGCCATTGGACGCCAGATGTGTAGCCATGTCAAATTCTCCATCGGCTGTAGGAACCGTAAAGAGCGGTGCGATCTCAAGGTCAGGCGTAGCCGCAGCTGTCGACGAGGAACACGCCGCAGCTACAAGAGCGATTGCACCGATGAGTGTCAACACTCGTTGTCGTATGGCCATGTGTTCCAGATCCGTGAAGGTAGGAGTATTTTCGTCTACGCCTACAACGCACGCGGCGCGCGGTGCGTTCCAACGAGAAGGGCTCTGAGCTCCCAGTCGTCAGCTCAATCGTTCCAGTAGCGTTGTTCCTTGAACGGGTCGCCGTACATGTGGTAGCCGTTCTGCTCCCAGAACCCTGGCTGGTCCTCAGAGAGCACGGTGAAACCTCGCACCCACTTCACAGACTTCCAGAAGTACAGGTGGGGAACAATCAGACGCATCGGATACCCATGTTCGTGAGCAAGCGGTTCGCCGTCGAACGTGTTCGTGAACAGGTTGCCGTCCGCGAGAAAATCTTCAATCGGCATGTTTGCCGTGTACCCGTGGTCCGCTCTCACCAGGACGTGTGTAGCTCCTGGTGACACATCAATGCGGTCCCAGATGTCTCGAACCGGAACTCCTTGCCACTGTGTGTCAAACTTTGACCACTTCGTAACGCAGTGGATGTCGGTTGTGACCTTCACACGGGGAAATGCCTCGAACTCCTCCCACGTCCACACGACTGGCTCAGTCACAAGGCCGTCAACTGAAAAATCCCACGTTGACAGATCAGCCTGCGGGATGGGTCCCGCATGGAGCACAGGGAAGCGTTTCGTGCTGTACTGGCCGGCGGGCAGCCGGTCCGGACTGATCCCGCTCCGCTCAAGCTCCCTGCGATTCCTATCGAAAAACGACATAGCCCCAGAATAAGCAAGCCCACGCCCCCTCCCGACGCCCCCTCCGGTCTCAGCCCAGTTTCGGCTACTTACATCTCTCCCCTCGTCGGAGAGATGGCCCAAGCGCAGCGAGGGTCAAAAAGGGGACAACGCACGGCGTTGCTCGCGGAAAATCCTGCGGATTCTCCGGGGAATTCGACATGCAGGAGGCGTTGTACCGAACAAGAACGCTGTTTCTTGTGTTGAACGAGACACCATGAGGCGGCAGAACCGAAAATCTTCCATTTCGACACCCGGAGACAACATCGGCAGGACTTGCCCGGCAGAATCGCCATCCCATCCTCCTAGTCTTCGACAATGGGAGGGACACAGAACTACAACGAGGAGAAGAACCAATGACCAGCGACCCATTCTCCGCTCGACAGGTCATCACCACGCCGCTCGGCGACCGTGTCGTCTATCGAATCGGCGCACTCGACGCGATGGGTGACATCGACTCCCTTCCCTATTCGATCAAAGTGCTGCTCGAGTCCGTCCTCAGGAATCACGACGGGTCCGTCATCACCGACGCCGACGTCAAGGCGGTCGCGACATACGACGCACGAAATGTGTCTGATGCCCAGATTGCATACAAACCTGCCCGTGTCGTACTCCAGGACTTCACGGGTGTGCCCGCTGTCGTAGACCTCGCGGCGATGCGCTCCGCGATCGTGCGCATGACCGGGGACGAGGCCTCCGCGGACCTTGTCAACCCACAGGTTCAGTCTGACCTCGTGATCGACCATTCGGTTCAGGTCGACGCGTTCAACACGCCCGACGCTCTCGGTATCAACTCCAGTTTCGAATTCGAGCGCAACAACGAGCGGTACGAGTTCCTCAAATGGGGCCAATCGGCTTTTTCCAACTTCTCGGTTGTGCCCCCGGCAACTGGAATCGTGCATCAGGTGAACCTTGAGTACCTCGCAAAGGTTGTCTGGGACGAGGACGGCGCCCTGTATCCCGATTCACTCGTTGGAACAGACAGCCACACCACGATGATCAACGGTCTTGGTGTTGTCGGCTGGGGTGTTGGCGGTATCGAAGCAGAGGCAGTCATGGTCGGTCAACCGATCTACATGCTTCTGCCAGAAGTCGTTGGATTCGAGCTCACGGGCGTCCTCCCAGATGGAGCAACCGCGACTGACCTAGTGCTGCGTGTCACCGAAATGCTGCGGGAACACGGCGTTGTCGGTCGGTTCGTGGAGTTCTTCGGAGCCGGTCTCGATGAGATGCCTGTCGCGAACCGCGCCACCCTGGCCAACATGGCGCCCGAGTACGGTGCCACAGTCGGGTTCTTTCCCGTTGACAGCCTCACGCTCGACTACATGAGGCTCTCAGGCAGGTCAGAGAAACTGATCGAAACGGTCGAGCAGTACTACAAGCTGCAGGGCATGTGGCGTGACGACAGGCGTTCAATCAACTACAGCTCATCGCTTGCGCTCGACATGTCAACCGTCGTTCCTTCCCTTGCTGGCCCGAAACGTCCTCAGGACCGTATTGCACTGACCGACATGAAACAGCAGTGGACGAGAGACATTGTTGGACAACTCGCTCAACCGGACGGCGGGGGAGTCGTCCACGATGTTGAATACGACGGAGCTACATTCGACATGGACGATGGCCATGTCGTGATAGCCGCGATCACGAGCTGTACCAACACCTCGAACCCTGAGGTCATGGTTGCTGCGGGGCTCGTTGCACGCAACGCGGCCGAACGTGGCCTCAACCGGAAACCATGGGTCAAGACATCTCTCGCGCCAGGGTCGAAAGTCGTCACGGACTATCTTGACAAGGCCGGGCTGTCGAGCTTCCTTGAGGAGATCGGTTTCTTCACGGTCGGGTACGGCTGTACGACATGCATTGGCAACTCGGGCCCGATTCCCGAGCCGATCAGCGACGCTATTGCTGACCACAGTCTGGTTGCAACGTCCGTCCTGTCCGGCAACAGGAACTTCGAGGGACGGATCAACCCCGATGTTCGGGCAAGCTATCTCGCAAGCCCTCCGCTCGTCGTTGCGTATGCGATTGCAGGTACGGTGAACATCGATCTCACAAGTGACCCACTTGGCGTCGATCGCCACGGCAACAACGTGTACCTTGCCGATCTCTGGCCAAGCCAGGAAGAGATCCTCGAGGTCGTCTCAGCGTCGTTGTCAAGGGAGCAATTCGCAAAGGAGTACGCGGAGGTCTACGACGGCTCCCCCCAATGGCAAGCAATCGAGACGACAGGTGAATCGCTGTACGAGTGGGCTGACTCCTCGACCTACATCCAGGAGCCCCCGTTCTTCAAGGACCTTGCGCCCGAGCCGAGCCCGCTTGTGCCGATCTCTGGCGCCCGCGCCCTTCTCAAACTTGGCGACTCGATCACGACAGACCACATCAGCCCAGCGGGCGCAATCGGGCCAACGACACCTGCCGGGGAGTTTCTCGCCGGTGCTGGAGTTCCGCAACGGCTCTTCAACTCCTACGGATCGCGCCGTGGCAACGACAGAGTTATGACGCGGGGAACTTTTGCGAACATCCGCGTGCGTAATCAACTCGTTCCGGAGACCGAAGGCGGTTGGACGATGGACTTCACAACGGGAGAGGTCTCGAGCGTCTATGAGGCGAGTCTGAATTACGCCGCGGCCGGCATCCCATTGGTTGTCCTCGGCGGGTCAGACTACGGCATGGGTTCGTCGCGCGACTGGGCTGCAAAAGGAACGTTCCTGCTCGGCGTCAAGGCGGTCATAACAACGAGCTACGAGCGCATTCACCGCTCCAATCTCGTGATGATGGGTGTGTTGCCGCTCCAGTTCCCTGAGGGTTCTGACGCCGACAGCCTCGGCCTTGACGGCACCGAGACTTTCGACATTGCGCTCGACGACTCCCTCATGCCGGGTGAGACGGTCACTGTCACGGCCAGAAAGTCTGATGGCAGCGTCGTCGAGTTCTCAGCACTCGCACGCGTCGATACCGCTATCGAGATCGAGTATCTGCGCCACGGGGGAATCCTCCACATGGTGCTGAGGCAGATGGCTGCGACCGACTGAGTCGTGTACGCTCACGCGGTGAGAAGTGACGCAACAACCGTGGATGCGTACCTGGCAGAGATGCCAGCCGACCGCCGCGAGTCGATTGAGGTTGTACGCGAAGCGATTCTTGCCCACCTGCCAGATGGATACGTCGAGGAGATGCGATGGGGCATGATCACGTACTCGGTGCCGCTCGCCACCTACCCGGATACTTACAACGGCCAGCCACTCATGTACGCAGCGCTTGCAAACCAGAAGAACCACATGGCGGTATATCTCACCTCCGTGTACTCAGATGAGCAGAGCAAGGACTCGTTCGTGGCGCAATACAAAGCAACAGGGAAACGTCTCGACATGGGCAAGTCCTGCGTCCGTTTCCGCAAACTCGACGATCTCCCAGTCGACCTCATTGGTGACACGATTGGACAGATGGATGTCGATGCCTTCGTCGAGCTGCACGTCAGCATCCACGGATAGATCCATACTTTGAACGGGGATCTCCGTTGTTGGTAGTTCTTGCTCCACATGGTCAAGGACGATTGTCATGAGTCGTGTCAACCCTCCAACAAAACTCAACGCCCAACCGCAGCTACGAGTTGAGAGGGGGTTGCCGTTCTGGTGGCTCGGAACTGTCGGCTGAAGACGCGGCTAGAGCCAGGATTCGAGGGGAACGCCGAGGCCGGAGGCTAGGCGATTGACGTAGGAGAAGTAGGCAGCGACAGTACAGATGTCGAGTATGTCACGGTCGTTGAAGTCGGCACCGCGCAGGCTGTCGACATCACCGGAAGTCATCTCGTGCGGAGTGCGGATCAGCTTCTCGACGTAGGTGAGCATTGCGATTCGACTATCGCTCAGTCCTGCCGTTTTCCAGTCCGTCGCAATCGCGTCAGCGAGTTCGTGGTCCCTGAGCAGGTTCCGCAGACCGCGGACGTGGTGCGTGATTCAGTAGTGGCAGTCATTGATTGTGCTCACAACAACGGCGATGATCTCCCGTTCGACACGTCTCAGTGTCTTGGTTCCTGCCATTGCGGACGTGTAGAGGACGCGGTGACTATGCATTCCGACAGGGTCGAGGGCGTGAATCTGCATGATGTTGTCAACTCGACCATGGCTTCGGTCAACAACGTGGTCGTACTGTTCACCGAGATCGCCTACCCATTCGTCCTCGCGTTGCGTCTCAATCCACGCCATCGGTCACGCAGTCGGCTGGGCGACTTCGAGCGGGACGGGGCGCGCGGCTGCACTCTCGAGCAGACCCCGAACGATGCCGCTGTCAATCTTGCACACAATGGCGGGCAGGCTCGATCCAGAGCTGCAGAGGGGACAAAACTGTGCAACGATCCGGTTTTCGACCGGATCGGTTGATGCACCAAGACCCTTTCCCATCATGGCCCTGGCAACGGCGAGCGCTGCCTCTTCGAAACCGTCATCGCTCGGCAGTCCAATCTCTGACGCGAGTTCCATCCCGTAATCGTGTCCGATGGTTTCGGCAATGTCATTCGCCTTCCCGTTGTCGAGTTGTGTGATGACTTGGGTGAGCAACTCAGCGAGGCGATCGTATTTGCGCGCAGAGTATTGGATGTTGACAGCCTTATCCGTGACCTCATAGCGTTTCGCCGGACGACCCGCAGCAGGTGTCTCGATCTTGCGATCCGAGACGCGAACGAAACCCTCGGTGCAAAGTCGGTCGAGGTGGTGCCGTGCAACGTTCGGGTGGATATCGAACGACGACGAGATTTGGTTCGCGGTGACGGGTTTATGTGCTTCGCGAACCATCACATAGATACCGCGCCGCGTTGTGTCCCCAAGCGCCCCGGTGATGCTTTCGAGCTGTTCGTCAAATGTTGTTGAAGCCATCGTCCACCTCGTGTATTCATACTACGCCTTTCACACAGAGATGTCTGTCCCGCAGGGCGGAGAGTTGCCGTCTGGCGCTCGTTAGCATCGTTTCCACTGTCCCGATAGGAGTTTCAGGTGGCGAACAGCGAAGCGGCACGGTCGACCATCGAAGGCCTCGTCGACCCGGAGATTCACAAGACTCTCGGCGATCTTGGCATGGTCCGTGAGCTCGCGATTGCCGATGGAGCGCTGTCGGTAACGATCGCCCTCCCGATCGTCGACTATCCCCTCAGAGATCTCATTGAGACCGATGTGGCAGCTGCCGGCGAGAAACTCGAAGGTGTGTCACGTGTGGACGTCACATTCACCGCGATGACCGATGAGGAACGTTCCGATCTTGTTGTTT
>SMXV01000110.1 GCA_004356175.1 Acidobacteriota bacterium | reverse complement strand
CCCTCGACGTTGCTCAGGAGTATCGGCGCTCAACAATCATGGCACTCGAGGCTCTCGGCATTCCTGTCGCGTTCAGCCATCACGAGGTATCACCTTCGCAGCATGAGCTAGGTCTGCGCCACACTGATGCCCTGACAATGGCAGACAACATCATGACGACCCGTCTCACTGTCAAAGAGATCGCAATGGAACACGGCATCTACGCAACGTTCATGCCAAAGCCTCTTGAGCAGTACGACGGATCCGGCATGCACCTGCACCTCTCGCTCTTCCAGGGCGACGACAACGCATTCCACGACGCGTCCGGTACCTATGAACTGTCGAAGGTCGCAAACGGTTTTATCGCGGGCTTGTTGCATCATGCATCCGAAATCACCGCTGTAACGAACCAATGGGTGAACTCCTACAAACGTCTTGTGAGCGGGTTCGATGCACCAACGTTCGAGACATGGGCACGCAACGACCAGTCAGCCCTCGTGCGCATTCCTGCAACACGCAAGGGCAAGATCGACGCGACAAGGATCGAGTACCGCTCCCCAGATGCCGCAATGAACCCTTACCTCGCTTTCTCTGTGATTCTTGCTGCGGGCTTGGCCGGTGTTGCTGGCAACTACGAGTTGCCCGACGAGACAGGAGCCGATGTACTCACAATGTCTTCTGCGGAGAGACGTGAAGCTGGTATCAGACACATTCCACGCAACCTGATCGATGCGATCGGAATCATGGAGAAGTCCGATCTTGTCCGTGATGCTCTTGGAGACCATGTATTCGAGTGGTTCCTCAGGAACAAGAGACGCGAGTGGGCGAGATACGAGCAGCATGTGTCTGCCTATGAGCTTCAGGAATACCTGCCGGTGCTGTGATGTACGTGGCCGTCTACCCCGAGTCGCCCTCCACTGCTCTCACAAGTGCGCTGTTGAGCGCTGGCTACAAACCTGTACCTGTCACAGACGTCGCCGATGTAGGGAGGAAAGAGCCCAGGGAGGGATGGGCATGCGCGGTGGTCGAGCTGGCGTCCGATCCCGATCTCGGCATAGTTGTTGCTGGCAAGTTGCGCGACGAATACGACCTTGGCGTGCTGGTGGTGGTCGACCGGACGTTGACGGCCGACCTCGATGGCCGAAACAGCTTCGACGATTTCCTGTTGTCACCAGTTGATACCACCGAACTGCGAGTCCGCCTGGCACGACTCGGCGGGACGAGTATCGAGGAGTCGCACGAGCCGGTCCTGCGCCACGAGGATCTGGAACTCAATACGGCCACCTATCAGGCCTCTCTTGGTAGCGGCCCTATTGATCTCACCTATATGGAGTATGAGCTGCTGCGATTCTTCGTGGAACATCCGGACCGCGTGTGGAGCAGAGAACAGATCCTCTCGAAGGTGTGGGGATACGACTACTTCGGGGGCTCACGAACCGTCGATGTCCACGTGCGACGACTCCGCGCCAAACTCGGCGAAAAACGGGCTCACTGGATCACGACCGTCCGCTCCGTCGGCTACCGCTTCAGCTAACTCGACCGCCTCGCCTAGCTGCTTCTTTCGTCCCTCAGACCCGCATGTGGGTCTGAGGGACGTCAGATCGGGTTAGCCGAAGGGCATCCAAGTTATGTCATCGAGGGTGTCGAGGTCGGATGCGAGGGCGCCGGTGTCTGAGAAGGTGAATAGGGTGTTGCCGATTACGAGGGATCGGGTCACTGGGGCAAACCATTGCTCACATCCTTCACAGTCGACACCGCTCGCGCTGGGGTGCCGAATCTCGCCGACCTGTTTTACCTGGGTCGGCGATACCCGCACAACTACGGCACCGGAGAAACCGTCAGCCTTTCCTGTGCGCTCGTCCCACGACCAACGCTGTAACGGAAGGACCGCAATCTCTTCTGGAGCCCACCAGAGAAACGCAAGATGGTTCCATTCAGCCTCTGAGTACGCATCGTCGAAGGTAAGGCGGGAGAGGCGACGAGGGTCTGAAGGGTTGGATACGTCGAACACGGACACCTGCGTGCCAAGCGTTCGGCCCTCATCCGTTGCGTGCTGTCCAACGCCGAGCAATAGGTTGTCGCCGATGGGATGCAGGTAGGACGAGTAGCCGTTGATCTTCAGCTCACCCGTGACCTTGGGGCTGATCGGGTTGGAGAGATCTACAACGTAGAGCGGATCGGTCTGGCGGAACGTCACGACGTATCCCTTATCCGCAATGAACCGGACCGCAAAGACACGCTCATTCTCGCCCAATCCGCTCACAGAGCCGATTTTGACGAGGTTGTCTCCGCGACGGCGCAGCGTGACAACAGACGTGTCAGTTGTCTCTGACCATCCCCACCAAGGGTTCTCGTCTGTGACGACGACTCGCAGAACCCCCTCGTACTCATCCATCGACCACTGCGAGAGCAGTGTCCCCTCGACTTGCCCTGAGGCAACATACGTTGCCGTTGCTGGATCAGATATGTCAAACATGTGAATCTGAGTGGAGAAGGTCTCGTCCTTCGACGGAGCCTCTTCGAGAATGTTTAGCGCCCACGGGGACGTGGCAACGTAGAGATTCTCTGTTGAGGCGTACACGGTCTGGCCCGTTGCAAGCAACCCGATGCCATTGCCAGGCGTGAGTCCTTCATCAGGATTGATCGACAGGATTGTCAACATTGACAGTCCTGAGAATTCGTCGGGATAGCCAACCTGGTTGCATCCAAGCAGTGGCCCATCAGATGTGGTGCCGGTCGAGTTATCCTTGAGAACGTACCATGGCACCCAATTCTCAAGCGTTGATTCTTCGATGAGTTTCTTGTTTGCGTCGATTGCCATCTGTTCTGCGCGGATACCGCTGCCCTGGGGGTAGCTCCATTCGAAACCGGTCGGGCCGGACGTAATGACAACGCGGATGGTTCCATCAGCCATGCGAGACGACACGATCGTGCCGTCAAGTGTGAGGGTCGTAATTGCGGTCATCGTTTCGGGATTCGTGATATCAATCTCGGACAACACAACCCGCGGGCTTGCGTACTCGCCACCGGGGTAGCTGACGCCAAAGTCCTCGCGGATTCCGACGCCTCCGCCGAAACCACCCGACGTCATCACGAGCAGGCGATCTCCTGAGAGGAAGATCTGTTGGCCCCATCCGTCGAGGCGTAGCTGACCGACGATCTCTGGTGTACCAGCAACGTCGATCCAGAACAGTGTGCCCTGGGCAACGACGAAGATACGAGTGCCGTCTGTTTTGACGATGTCTGGCTCGTCGACACCTGCAACTTGGACGTTGGTGCCTGAATAGTCCACACCCTTGATTCCACCGTCAGATCCCCTCGCCGCTTCGCTTCCGAGCACAGTGGTCGTATCTATGGCGTCATCTGCGAAAAGCACCGGATACGCACCGTAACCGCCAAGTCCGTACGGACCGACACGCTTCGCGGCCTCCGATTTCACATAGTCAAGAAAGTCATTGCAAGAAACAAACACCTGTAGGGATGACGCGGCGAATGCCTTCTCTCCTGTTGGTTCTTTGGTCGATTCAGGCCTGTTCGATGGACCTTCATCGGTAACCACAATGGCTGTGCACGCGCTTCCCACCAGGGCGAATGTCGCCATCAAAACGAATAGCTTGCGTTTCATTGCGAGCTCCTCTCTCTCATTTCCTCGGGTCTACGACGCATCATCCGAGAGTCAGGTTCCCGTGAGTCGCAACTTTCTGAAAACGCGAGGGGCCAGCCGGTGCGGTGAGACCGCGAGCATGTCCCGCCTTGAGGTGGGAGCGGGCTACTTCTTTTTTGCGCGTTTGCGTTCTGACTCGGTGAGGAGCTGTTTACGAATGCGGATTGATTTCGGAGTTATCTCGACGAGTTCGTCGTCGGTAATCCACTCGATTGCGATCTCAAGGGTCATGATGCGGTGGGGTTTGAGTTTGATGGCGTCGTCGGTTGAGTGTGTGCGTATGTTGGTTAGCTGTTTGCCCTTCGTGGGGTTCACGGTCATGTTCTCCGGACGAGATGCTTCGCCGATGATCATTCCCTCATACACCTCAACACCTGGTCCGATCATCAACTCGCCTCGTTTCTGGAGGTTGTCGAGCGCGAATCCTGTCGAACTGCCACGGCGGTCTGCCACCATTGCGCCACCCTGACGGGAGGGCAGTTCTCCAACCCACGGAATCCAACCCTCATGATGCTGATGCACAAGAGCAGTACCACGAGTAACGGTAAGCAACATGAATCGCAGCCCAAGAAGACCACGAGAGGGGGCAGTGAATGTGACAATCGAGCGCCCTGCGTCACCAGGTCTCAGATCGGCAATCCGTCCCTTTCGTGGAGCAACAACCTGGGTCACGGCACCAACGTATTCGTCCGGTACATCAACAGTCACGCGTTCAAGTGGCTCATGGCGCACGCCCTCGATGTCCTTGACGACCACCTCGGGCCTGCTGACCTGAAGCTCGAAACCTTCGCGCCGCATCGCTTCGATCAGCACAGCAAGCTGGAGTTCGCCACGTCCAGCGACCTCAATGACCTCAGGTGACGATGTGTCGGCAATGCGAATGGACACGTTGCCGAGTACCTCTTTCTCAAGACGGTCGCGAATTTGGCGCGATGTCACGAACTTGCCCTCTGTACCCGCAAGAGGAGAAGTACTCACACCGAACGTCATCCGAAGTACAGGTTCATCTACCTGGAGCCTCGGCAGTGCACGCGGTGCACTGGCGTCACCGAAGGTGTCGCCGATGCCCACCTCGGGAAAACCAGACACGATGAACAGATCACCCGCTACGCGAGTCTCCACGGGGTCACGTCCAAGGTTGACGAAACCCATGAGCGATCCCAGCTTCCGCTTGATTGGAGCGTCATCACCCTGAATGAGCGCCACGGTCTCCCCGGCACGCATCGTACCTTCGATGACTCGACCAATGCCAAGCCGACCGAGATAGTCGGAGGAATCGAGGTTCGTGACCAGTGCCTGTAGTGGTGCCTCTGGATCGCCGGCCGGTGCGGGTATGTGGTCAATGATTGCGTCGAGGATTGGCGCAAGAGTGTCGTCCTCGGTCGGAACCCCTATGCCGACCATCGAGTGCCCATCTCGCGCGATCGCCGAGATGATCGGGAACTCGATGTGGTGGTCCTCAGCATCGAGGTCGAAAAACAACTCGTATATGTCGTCGACGACAGCCTCAGCCCTTGCATCGGACCGGTCCACCTTATTGATGACAACCACGGCAGGAAGTTGTCGTTCAAGTGCTTTCGACAGCACGTAGCGGGTCTGGGGCATCGGACCTTCAGCCGCGTCGACGAGCAGCAACACTCCATCAACGAGAGCAAGTGCTCGTTCGACCTCTCCGCCAAAGTCGGCGTGACCCGGTGTGTCCACAAGGTTGATCTTTGTGCCACTCCACTGAATCGACGCGGCCTTGGCAAGAATCGTGATTCCGCGCTCGCGTTCCTGGTCGTCGGAATCCATGACCCGATCGATGACCTTTTCGTGATCGGCAAACACACCCGCTGCACGAAGCAAACCGTCTACGAGAGTGGTCTTGCCATGGTCAACGTGCGCGATAAGCGCAACATTGCGCAAAGAAAGGGGGGGCATATTGAGAGGATAACGACCACGTGGGGAACGCGGCACAGATTTCGACCGTGCGGTGAAGCAACGGCCTGTCGCCCCTCACGCCAACTCGGGTTCGATTGAGCCCATGCGTCCCGCATGGAAGTCCTCGAAGGCTTGATAAATCTCGGCTTTGGTATTCATCACAAAGGGACCGTATCGCACGACTGGTTCGTTCAGAGGCTCTGCGATGCCGATAATCATGTCGACGCCGGCCGAACCGGCCTCGAAGGACAACGGTCCCGGTTCGGCGTCGAAGAACACCGTGTCCCCCTCGACGGCTGATTGCTCGGAGGGAAGAATCGTCGCACTCCCGCCGAAGACGTACAGAAACGCCATCTGGTCGCCGGGAGCGTCAAGTGTCGTTGCTGCACCCGCTTCGAGCGATACGTGAACGTAGGTGATTGGGAGGAATGTATCTGCTGCTCCCGCTGTGTCGTATGCATTGCCCGCGATAACGACCGCCTGGCCGCCCTCGATATCGACAACAGGAATACGGTCCTTGGTCAGATCCTGGTAGCGCGGACGGTGCATCTTCGCTTTCTGAGGAAGGTTCACCCAGAGCTGGAAACCGTGCACCCTGCCGCCATTCCTGAGGATCTTCTCCGTCGGAAGCTCAGAGTGCACAATGCCTGAGCCGGCGGTCATCCACTGCACCTCACCGGGGTGAATAACTCCCCTGTTGCCCTGGGAATCCGCATGTTCCATCTCACCATCGAGCATGTACGTCACCGTCTCGAAACCGCGATGTGGATGATCCGGTGCACCCTTCGCCTCACCAGGCGCATTGTCGGCCGGACCCATCTCGTCGAGCAGGAGGAACGGTCCGTAGTGGTCGACGTTCGCTGTGGGGAAGGGTCTGCGTACAGCAAAACCTGCGCCCTCAAGGGCACGGATGGACGGGATAATTGCGTTTGGCGTGCGTGGCGTGGTGGTAGTAGTCATGGTGCCTATCTAACCACGTCTTCGGGAGCGTATTCCCGAGCACCGTCGCGTGGGATTCGGAAGTGGGGTACCGTGGGTTCGTCAAATCGGAAAGGAAACGTTCGTGGCAGATTTCAATGCAAACACTATCGAAGAGTTCAGAGCCAACAACGGCAAGGTCGGCGGCATGTTCGAGGGGGCACCGATTCTGATTCTTCACACGACGGGCGCTAAGAGTGGGCTT
>SMXV01000109.1 GCA_004356175.1 Acidobacteriota bacterium | reverse complement strand
ATCCGGGTGCTTCCCAACTCGCTTTGCAGAGAGATGTAGTTTCTTGTGACGATCTGTACGAGAGCCTCGACGACTTCGAGGATATCTATAACGCAATATCGGAACGTGTCATTGAGGCGTCAACATCTAGCACCGTGGTGTACGCGGTTCCCGGCAGTGCTGTTGTCGGAGAGATGGCAGTTGCCCAGATACGCCAGCACGCGACCGATACCGAAACTACGGTCACGCTGTATCCGGGCCTTTCATTTCTTGACCTCGTTTACGTGGAGGTCGGCATCGACCCGATCGCAGATGGGCTTCAGGTGCTCGACGCCCGTGATCTCCCCAACCCGCTTCCGCTGCATATTCCCACGGTCATAACCCAGGCAGACTCAGCGTTTCGCTGTGCGGACATCTCTCTGGCCTTGACTCGCACCATTGATCCGGAGACGCCGGTGACGGTACTCGACCGTCTCGGCGATACCGACCAGATCGTGAAATACATGCCGGTACATGAGCTTGCTCGTTACGTGGGCGGACCTCGCACATCTGTCTTTGTGGCGCCTACACCGTCTGGACTGTTCGGACTCATAGAGACACATCGAATCCTGCGGGAGCAGTGTCCATGGGACATGAAACAGACCCATCACTCCCTTGTAACGCATCTTCTTGAAGAGGCCTATGAGGCCGCAGATGCAATCGCCCAGCTTCCGAAAGAAGCACCAGGCGGTGAGCCGAACTTTGGTGCCTACGCAGAGGTGGAGGACGAGCTTGGCGACCTTCTGCTCCAGGTCGTCTTCCATGCGAAACTAGCATCAGAGGCTGGCGCGTTCGATATCGACGAGGTTGCTGAAATTTCGAGACGCAAGCTCGTCAGGCGCCATCCGCATGTGTTCGGAGAGGTCGAGGTTCGCGACGCTGATGAGGTGCTCGCGAACTGGGAGCAGATCAAAAAGGTCGAGAAACAACGCACAAGCCTCATGGACGACATACCTGGCTCCATGCCAGCGATTCTGGGCGCCATGAAGGTGCAGAAACGTGCCAGGAGCGTTGGCTTTGACTGGGATAATCCTGAACAGGTCATTGGTGTCCTTCGTGGCGAGATTGACGAACTGAGCGACGCAGGTGACGACCTCGACTCGGTTTCGGAAGAACTTGGTGATGTGCTATTTACAGCCGTCAACCTGTCGCGGCACCTCGGAATCGACCCAGAGGTCGCTCTCCGGTCGAGTGTCGCAAAATTCGCGGCTCGGTTTCGCAGCATGGAACGCGAGTTCGAAGAATCGTCGTCCGATATTGCTGAGGCGACCAGAGATGAGCTCGAAGATGCCTGGCAACGAGCCAAGGCCGCCACCCGGTAATGTCCGAAAACCTCATGCAAAGTTCTCGGCCGTCTACCCTCACACACCTATGAGCACATCTGGGACATCGATCGTTTCAATTCACGCGAGAGAAGTCCTTGATTCGCGCGGTAACCCAACTGTTGAGGCTGAGGTTCTCCTTGCTGGCGGCGGCTTTGGTCGGTCGATAGTTCCGTCCGGAGCGTCAACCGGTGCGCACGAGTCGGTCGAGATGAGAGACGGCGGGGACCGTTACGGCGGAATGGGTGTCCGGAAGGCAGTGTCGAATGTCGTTGACGTGATTGGACCTGAGCTGCTCGGATACGACGCCACACGCCAGGAGCAGATCGATCAGGTCATGCTCGATCTCGACGGCACGCCAGACAAGAGCAAACTCGGAGCGAACGCGATTCTTGCTGTGTCCCTCGCGACAGCCCGAGCTGCAGCGGCCGGTCTCGGCATGCCGACCTATCGCTATCTTGGTGGCACGGGCGCACGCACGCTCCCAACCCCATGTTTCAACGTCATCAATGGGGGTGCGCACGCCACGAACTCGATCGATACCCAGGAGTTCATGCTCGTGCCAGGCGGATTGCCGAGTTACGCTGAGGCTCTGCGTGCCGGAGTTGAGGTGTACCACGCGCTCAAGAGCGTGCTCGACAAGAAGGGTTTGTCGACAAACGTTGGTGACGAGGGCGGGTTCGCGCCGGATCTGTCAGGCGATCGTGAAGCGCTCGACATTCTTTCAGAAGCAATCGAAACGGCTGGATACAAGGTCGGGGATGACATCTCGTTCGCACTTGACGTCGCTGCCACCGAGATTTTCAGCGACGGATCGTACGAGCTTTCGGACAACAGCCTGTCATCTGCCGAGTTGGTTGAACACCTCTCTGGCCTCGTCGCGGACTACCCAATTGTTTCGGTGGAGGACGGTCTTGCCGAGGACGATTGGGATGGATGGAAGATTCTCACCGACGAGCTCGGTGACAAAGCACAAATTGTCGGTGATGACCTTCTCGTGACCGACGTTGATCTTCTCCAGCGGGCGATCGATCTTGGAGTTGCAAACGCGATCTTGGTGAAGGTGAACCAGGTCGGCTCATTGTCTGAGACCATGCACACAATCGAGCTCGCACGAAAGTCGTCATACGGCGCAATGATGAGTCACAGGTCAGGCGAGACGGAGGACTCCTTCATCGCGCATCTTGTTGTTGCGACAAACGTGGGCCAAATCAAAGCCGGTGCCCCCGCCCGAGGAGAGCGGACGGCAAAATACAATCAGCTCCTTCGCATCGAGGAGAGCCTCGGATCTGAGGCTCAGTTCGCTGGGTGGGACGCGTTTGCGAGGTTCCGATGACTGACACGCTTGTTCGTCCCGAACCGACAGGAGTCTCCACAAGCCGGGTTCGCAGGGGAGGGCGGTGGCGCTCTGTTCTCCTGCTCGTGTTATTTGTCGTTGCCGGATTCGCGGTCACGGGTGTGTTACCTGTTCGGGAGTACCTTGATCGTGGACAGGACGTCGAGTCCGCTCAGTTGGAGCTCGATCGCTTGAACGCCGGGAACGCCGTCCTGGCAGCCGACATTTCGGCGCTCTACACAGACCAGGAAATTGAGCGCGTTGCCCGTGAACAGTACGGGTTCGTTCGCGAGGGTGAGATTGGTTACATCATCACGACACCTGAGGGATTTGAGCCTGTCATAGAGGCACAGCCCCAGTCCCAGCCGCAATCTGTTGCGGTAACGGAGAAGCGATCGTTCTTCGAGCGGATCTGGGATTTTGTCACGGGTCGCGACCAGACGACCGATGGATGACCGTCCGGTTGTCGAACTACAAATCGGTCGAACTGCACGATCGCCCGTCAACGTACGATCGCGATGTCATCTTGGTCTTCCAGTTGTCATCGACGTGCCGCCCCTTCTTGACGATGGAACTCCATTTCCGACAACGCACTGGCTGACCTGCCCGCTCGCCCAATTGCGAATCTCGCGTATCGAGTCGTCCGGCGGGGTACAGAAGGCGGACGCAGACCTTCTGATCGACTCTGCGCTAGCTGCCGAATTCGCCGAGACCAATCGACGGTACGCAACAGATCGCGACAGCTTGATTCCCGGGGACTGGACCGGTGCCAAGCCCTCTGGCGGTGTTGCGGGGTCTCGTGGCGGCGTGAAGTGCCTCCACGCGCAGTACGCCGACACCGCGGCGGGAAATCAGAATCCTATCGGAGAGCGAGTAGCAGCGGAGATCGAGCCGCTTGATTGTTCGGTCGGCTGCGTTATCGGTTTGGGCAGCGATGTCGTGATGAATGAGTCGTGGACTGAACCCGTATGAACGTCGCCGCGGTCGACATCGGATCGAACTCTGTGCGGCTTCTCATACTCACTGGGAACGGTGTTGAGCTTGCACGGGAAGCAACAGTGACCGCACTTGGACGAGGTCTTTCCGAGACTCTGAGATTCCAGGAGGAGTCGATCGAAGCCACGCTCCGGACCATTGTTCAGTATCAGACCGAGATGCAGAAACATGACGTGACTCGGGTAGCCGTAGTCGCCACATCTGCGTCTCGCGATGCTTCAAATGCGGACGAACTGATGCTTGGGGTTGAGAATCTGCTCGGAGTGCGGCCCGAAGTCATCTCGGGGCAGCGCGAGGCAGCGTTCTCGTTCGCAGGTGCAACGATGGCTGATACGGGGCATCCCCCTCATCTTGTCATCGACATCGGTGGCGGTTCGACGGAGTTCGTGTATGGAGAGACACATCCGACCTACTCCGTGAGTCTCGACGTGGGCACGGTCCGGCTCTCCGAAAAGGTTCTCTCCCAGCGCCCCGCGTCGGTATCGCAGCTAGTGGACGCTGAATTTCACATCGAAGACGCTTTCTCCGATGTCTCTCTTCCCGGGATCGCTGAGTCAATCATCGGTGTTGCAGGCACATTCACCAGCCTCGCCGCAATCGATCTTGATCTTGCACAGTACGAATCGAGTCTGGTGCATGGTTCCGTGTTGACAGTCGGTGCCATTACCCGACTGATTCATCGACTTGCGCCGTTGACGGTCGAACAGACGGCGGCGATTCCCTCCCTCGATCCAGGACGCGCTCCTGTACTTCTTGCAGGTGCGCTGATTGCCGCAGCGGCGTTGAGCGCCGTCGGCGCGTCGGAGGTGAGAGTGAGTGAACACGACCTACTCGACGGTCTCGCAGGTTCCCTCTTGTAGCGTCACCAGGGCCCGAGCGGTCCTAACGTGTGGGTTCAGGCCCGGGTGGCGGAATCGGTAGACGCAGCGGACTTAAAATCCGCGACTCGAAAGGGTGTGTGAGTTCAAGTCTCACCCCGGGCACAAGAGAAACCCACGCAGAGCAGCGGCTGGGGTCCTCCTACCTTTTGCATCACAGCCACAGTGGACCAAATCGGTTGTAGACCTCCCCAAACGCACCCGTGCTAAGACTCCCGCGACAATTGTCTCTGTCATCTATCGACGAACGCACGTCAGAGCACATGTGGGTGCGATCATCGCTACGAAGATTGCTGGATTGGCGGTCGCTGTTTGCGGTAGGAGCTCTTCCTGGTGATCCGGCCATCCTTGACGGTGAGGAAGTCACAGCCGTCAACTTCGATGCGGCTTCCACTGACAAGTGTTCCGGTCAGGGTCCACTCCGACACGCCGTAGTTCGCACCCAACGTGTAGTGACGGCCACCGCCCCAGTGGGCATCGGGTATTCGAGTGAATACCGCACGGAAGGCCTCACGTACGGCTGCTTTACCCTCGAACCGTTCACCCTGCACCTGCATTCCGCCGGATGCATCAAACACGCAGTCGTCGGCGAACAGGTTCATGAGCCGATCCAAGTCGTGGGCGTTCCAAGCGTCGGTGTGCTCGATCAGTAGCGTTGTCAATGTGTCTTCGTTGTCGGCCAACGTGCCCCCTTGAGATTGCCACGAGAAGCATACAGCCCACACATCACCGCATGCATGGGCAACCATCAAAGTAGGGCCGCATCTATCGCCGGCCAAGCCTGGCTACACCGTGCCAAAGCCCATCGTCAATCCTGCTCAGGCAACTGGTGTTCACGGCACTCACACCTCGGCGCGGTGCATTCGTGACGATCACGGTGCTCCTGCCACGGCTGCCACATTCCATAGACGGCTTGCTTCCATCGTTGATGATCGGATCGGCCTTCGTCAGGCATCGTTCAGCCGAGGCGAATTGTCGTTCCGCTCCTGGTCGTGTTGCTCTCGTGCTTCCGTGCGCCAAGCCATACACACCCATAGTGACCCACGCTCCCAGGAACACGGGTCACTATCGACTCCACACGCCTTGACGACCATGCATCACCACTCGCTGCGGTCTCGGCTCCGCCATTCCGCCACCAGGAGCGGCGAAACCTCGCCCT
>SMXV01000108.1 GCA_004356175.1 Acidobacteriota bacterium | reverse complement strand
CTGCAGGTCCGAGAGATGCGGTTGCGATGTTTATCGCATCACGGGCCGGTCGGGGCGTCCCGTCAAGGGTTGATGCGTATCAGCTGCCATACAAGACGTCGCGGATTGTTGTGGACAAACGTCTGATTGACGCGGTGCACTCATCCGGTAAGCAGATTCACACATGGACCGTCAACGATCAGCGCGAGATGGTCAAGTTTCTTGACCTCGGCGTTGATGGCATCATCACCGACCGGCCAGACACACTGAACGAAGTGATGGAGGTTCCAAGTGGCAAGCAAGGGTGATCTGATAGGAAAGATCGTGCGTCTCCAGGTTCAGCGAGTCCCGATCAAGGCACGGGGGGAGGGGTACATGCCCGGCGGCATCCTCGCGGTCGACCGAGCATCGATTGATGCCTGGGGGATGGTCGGCTGGCACGATGGAGCATGGATCCTTGACTCGCATCACAAGGCACATCCGAGTGGTCGCGCCGGCGGAAAGCGTCCGCTTTCTGTCGGGTTCACAGGACACTATGTTGCAATGGACGAGCGGTTCGGCGGTGTCCCTCTCGGCCTTGCCGGTGAGAACATCATCATCGAGTCGCCAGAACTCTGGCTTGACGATCTTGGTGTCGGCCTCATCGTTGAGGCAACCACTGGCGACCTGCTCCTTGAACGGCCACGGGTGGCCGCACCGTGCCGGGAGTTCACGAGTTATCTGTTGAACCTGGATGAAGTTGCTGAGAGGTCAGACATCAAGGATGAGCTCGACTTTCTTGGTGCAGGTCGTCGCGGGTACATCGTTGCAGCGGATCACGCGCCAGAACCCGTTGGACTCGCCGTCGGCGACGAGGTATTCCTCGTAATCTGAGCGGACCATCAGTCGAGGCGGTATGGGATTCCGTTGAGCATGACGAGGCAGTCAATGGCAACGTCTCTGGCCTGGCTGAAGCTGAGCGCTTCGAATACCTCGTACGGCTCGCCGTTGTGTTGTTGATACACCGTGTACCCCTCAGGGCGGTCCAAGATATAGAGACCATTCTTCGGTCCGGGCACGTTGCGACCGAGAGCAACGAGTGACGCCTCATCGGGAATCTCGGCAATCAGGTCGATGCGCTCGAGGCTCAGCGCTTGCCGAAAGTCAGCACCCGTGGTTGCCTGTCTGCCGAGCATCCGGGACGCAATGATCCGCGCCCTCTGCTCAAGAATTGCCTGTGCCTGTTCCTGGCGCGTGAACATGATCAGGCTCGGGTGACAGGGAGGTGCTGTGATCGTGAGGTCTCGAACGTGTCTATGTCGTCGGAGACGTCGAGGGTGAGGGCGATTTCGTCGAGTCCGTCCGTCAGGCAACGTTTGGTAAACGCATCAATCTCGAACAATGCCGAAAATCCTGGTGCCTTCACTGTCTGTTCCTCAAGGTCGATCGTGACGGTGTTGTCTGGCTGCTGTGCAATGGTTGTCAACGCGGCAATCTCGCTGATGTCGAGCACAATCGGGAGAAGGCCGATTTTTGTGCAGTTCGTATAGAAGATGTCAGCAAATGACGGAGCAACAATCGCTCTGAATCCCCAGTCCTGAAGGGACCATGGTGCGTGCTCGCGGGAGGACCCCGAGCCGAAGTTGGGACCCGCTACCAGGACGACAGAGTCTCTGTACGCCGCCACGTTCAGTACGAAATTCGGGTCTGGCTCTCCCTCCTCGTCCGCAGCCCAATCGAAGAACAGGAATTCACCGAATCCAGAGCGCTCCACTCTCTTGAGAAATTGCTTCGGGATGATCTGATCCGTGTCCACATTGGCGAGCGGCAGGGGCGCAGCACGCCCGCTGATGACAGTGACAGGTTGCATCAGATAGTGTCCCGAACGTCTGTAATGCGTCCGCGAATTGCCGCAGCGGCAGCCATCTCCGGGGACACAAGGTGCGTGAGCCCTCCTCTTCCCTGCCTGCCCTCGAAGTTTCGGTTGGAGGTCGATGCACATCGCTCTCCCGGCAGAAGCACGTCAGGATTCATTGCAAGACACATCGAGCATCCAGGCTCCCTCCACTCAAGCCCACTGCTAACAAACACCTCATGCAAACCCTCAGCCTCTGCCTGTTCCTTTACGAGACCTGACCCTGGGACAACAAGACCTGTGACGGTGGAGGCAATGTGTTTTCCACGGAGAATGCCAGCGGCGGCTCTGAGGTCCTCAATTCGCCCGTTGGTGCACGACCCGATGAATACCTTGTCAATTTCGATGTCCGTGATGCGCATTCCGGCATCAAGTCGCATGTAGTTGAGAGCGCGTTGAATGGTGTCGCGCCCGACAGAATCCTCAGCGTCGAGCGGCGAAGGAACGACACCAGACACAGGAAGTGTCTGCCCAGGGTTCGTGCCCCACGAAACGTAGGGCTCAAGCGTGCTTGCGTCGATTGTTACTTCGCGGTCGAAGTGTGCGTCGTCGTCGCTGCGCAGCCCTGACCATTCTTCGACGGCCTTGTCCCAGTCCGCCCCTTTTGGTGACATGGGACGGTCTTTGAGATACTCGAATGTTGTGGAGTCGGGGGCAATCATGCCTGCGCGCGCCCCAGCCTCGATTGACATGTTGCAAACGGTCATCCGACCCTCCATCGAGAGCGCCTCAATGACCGACCCGCGGTACTCAATGACATGGCCCGTTGCGCCAGCTGTACCGAGTTTCGCGATGATCGCAAGGATGACGTCCTTCGCCGAAACTCCTCGTGGCAGATTCCCGTCGACGGTCACGGCCATGGACTTTGGTTTCGACTGGTTGAGTGTCTGTGTGGCGAGCACATGTTCAACCTCAGACGTACCGATGCCAAAGGCAAGTGCCCCGAACGCGCCGTGCGTTGCTGTATGGGAATCGCCGCACACAATCGTCATTCCAGGGTGAGTGGCACCTTGTTCAGGGCCGATCACATGCACGATGCCCTGACGGACATCGTCAAGGCCGAAGAGAGTGATGTTGCTCTCAGATGTGTTCTTCTCGAGCGTCGCGATCTGGATCACAGAGAGCGGGTCGTCGATGCCGAGGTCACGCGGCGTCGTTGGCACGGCGTGGTCGATTGTTGCCAGGGTGAGTTCTGGGCGCCGCACTGACCGTCCCGACGTTCGAAGCGACTCGAAGGCCTGAGGAGATGTGACTTCGTGCACAAGGTGAAGATCGATATAGATGAGATCAGGCGCGTCGTCTCCGGCGTGTACGATATGGCGCTCCCATACCTTGTCGAGCAGAGTCGTCTTTGCGGCCATGGTCATCCTTGTCCTGATGGTCCTAGGTCGGGGAGGGTAACGCCCTTGCGGTCAGCCGAGGAACCGCATCAGCTCGACGGTCGGCTCTACGCTCATTTGTGTGCACTTCATCCTGACGATTCTTTTCATGGCGACTCTCGCCGCACCGTTTGGCGATGTCGAGGGCAGCGCCGTGGGTCTCGACTCCGGTGTGACTGTGGAGATGACCGTCAAGGTGACCCAGACGTTCGAGGCCGTCCTTGTTCGTCCGTTCTCGTCGTTCGAGGAGCTGCCACCAACGGCCCTGGTCTTTCGCGACGACGGTACTTGGGAAGGGCTTGTGAGGTTTCCTACTGCCACCGACTGGTCGTTCGTGTTCGATGGAATCGCTGCTGGTGGGGTGGTTACTCGTTCCGACGCAATCACACTGACCGAAATCGGTGTCGACCCTGTTGTTGTAGCTGGCGTACCAGAACGTCCCGCGGCGAGAACGCTGTCCACGACAACGCTGTGGCTCATTGCTGCGTTCGTGTTTGCAGTGTCTGCTTTGGGCGCGCTTGGGTATTGGACATTCGCATCTCGCAGCGATTCGACTTGACAAACGGTCGGGAATACCCGACCATACCATCCGTGAAGCCACACAAACTTGACTACGAGATACTGGATGTCGTTGTGGTGTCGACGATTGCTCAGCTCAAGGCTGTTGCCAACGACACGCGCAGGGACATTCTCAACCTTCTGACGGAGCGAGCCGCAACAGTGAGTCAGCTCGCTGTGGCACTCGACAAACCAAAGGGCACCGTTGGGTATCACTCGAAGGTGCTTGAAGATGCCGCCATGATCAGAGTGGTGCGCACGAACAAGGTCCGTGCGCTGACCGAGAAGTACTATGGCAGAACGGGAAGGACCATCCTGTTCGAGACCGCTCCGAGTAAGGACGATCCAAAGTGGTTTGTGAACGATGCTCTGCGGGCAATGCGACACACCGGCGGGGAGAACCTACCGATGTTCACATCACGAGTTGCCCGCATTCCGACCGAGAGAGCCCTGGAGTTCTCTGAGCGAATCCTGGATCTTGCCGAAGAGTTTCTCAAGCTCCCCAGAGGCGGCGACACGATGTACGGATTTCTCAGCGGTGTATATCCGACCGATCATCCCGCGTTCGACGAAGATGAGGACGCGGATGACTGACACTGTTAGAGACGACGACACCTCTGTGAAGAAGAAAGTCACGCTCGGCGTCAACTACTGGAAACTGTGGACCGCAAGTGTCATATCGAATCTTGGTGATGGTGTCGCAATGATTGCGTATCCGTGGCTCGCTTCGGCGGTTACACGAAACGCGATGTTGATCGCGCTCATCGCAATCGCACAGTGCATCCCGTGGCTCATTTTCAGTCTGCCAGCCGGTGTCATCACCGATCGCGTTGACCGACGAAAGATCATGATATGGACCTCAGTGTTCCGAACAGCCCTGACACTGGGTGTGGCCTTTGTTGTTCTGGCGAGCCAGAACTCCTTGCCGTCTCCGAATGACGTCCTGTCTGGTGTTGTCGGTGACACAAACCTGACGGTCTACTGGACACTCGTTGTTTCTGCCCTGCTATTCGGATTCGCAGAGGTGCTCTACGACAACGCTGCACAGACCATTCTTCCTGCCATCGTCGAGCCTGAAGGACTCGAAACAGCCAACAGCCGCATGTGGGGTGCGGAGATGGTGATGAATCAATTCGTTGGTCCGCCGCTCGGTAGCGTGCTTATCGGAGTTGCATTTGCGTTGCCGTTCTTCTTTGACGCCGGAACCTTCGCTATCGCGGCGGCTCTCATATTCGCTCTGAGCGGCGTCTTCCGGGTTGACAAGCCAGCTGATGACACTGAAGGGAACAAACTCGGATTCTGGGCCGAGATGAAGGAGGGGATTGCCTGGCTTTGGGCTCACCCTCTATTGCGACCAATGGCGATCATTCTTGGTCTGGCCAACGGACTCGGTTCGGTCTACTTTGCAACGTTCATCCTCTTTGCCCAGGAGGCTCTGCTTGTCACAACAACGACCTTTGCGATTCTCATGATGGCAGGAGCTGCGGGTGGAGTCCTTGGGTCTGTTCTTGCGCCACGAATATCCAAGAGACTCGGCAGCGGGACTGCTCTCCACGTGACGCTCGCGAGCCAGGCCTTCGTGACGATCGTCATCGGCTTTGCAACCCACTGGGCAATCGTGTGGGTGATGTTCTTCGTGTTCTCGATCACTGCGGTCCTGTGGAACGTCATCACCGTGTCGCTTCGCCAGTCGATCATCCCCGACCATCTCCTCGGTCGTGTCAACTCCGTCTACCGGTTCTTTGGATGGGGCATGATCCCTATCGGTCTCGCGGTTGGCGGCATCATGGTTGCTGGTGCCGAGGCCGCAGGCGTGGACAGAGTGATGGCGCTTCGTATCCCCTATTTCTCGGCCGGGATTGCTCTGTTTATCTTGTTCCTTTGGGCTGCACCTCAACTCACGACGGAGAAGATCGAGGCGGCACGCGAGGAAGGCATTTCGGCGAACACCCGGGACGTTTCCTAACTCGTGGGTGGTGTGCGGCGGCTGACGGCAATGGCGATCCCACCGATGGCAATGCCGACAACAAGCGGAATCCAGACTCGCTTCGGCGGCGGCTGAACTCTCGGTGTGAGGCTGACCGGTCGCTGAAATTCGATAATCGGCCAATCGTTCGCCTCGGCTACCTCTTTGAGTTCCTTGTCTGGGTTCACGACGACCGGGTTGCCGACTGCCTCAAGCATCGGCATGTCGGTGAAGCTGTCTGTGTACGCGTATGAGCCCTCGAGGTCAAGACCATCTCTGATGGCGACCTCTTTGATCGCCTCGACCTTCCCCTCACCCATGACGTACTGTTCCAACTCAGGTACGTAACGCCCAAGTCCATCGGTTCTGATCTTTGTTGCGATGACGTTATCTATGCCAACCATCTTCGCAATAGGGGTTACGAACTCTTGCGGGCTTGCGGACACGACGTACACCTTCCGGCCGGCGCGCGTGTGTTCATCGATCAGGAAGAGAGCTTCAGCGAACACGAGCGGTTCGATGACGTCAGAGAGTGTGTGAGCAACAACCGCATCGATGTCAGCCCGCGACCACCCCGATACGAGGTCGAGCATTTCGTCCCTGACCCGCTCAAGGGTGGCTTTATCCGCGCCAAAGAGCATGTAGGTGAGGTGTCCGATTCCGAGGCGGAGGAGGTTACGTTTCCCGAGAAATCCAGCCTGGTACAGCGGTTTTCCGAACGCCATCGCGGACGATCCGGCGATGATTGTCTTGTCGAGGTCGAAGAATGCTGCTTCAGTCATGGTCTCACGGTACTCCACATCCGGTATCGGCACGGAATCGAGACTCTTGAACGCAGATGCGGTTCGTCGTACGTTGATGGTGCTTCCCCTCCAACTCTTGGAGGTTCCAATGTCCGTTCTCGCTCTCTGGTCACCGCTTGACGCGATGTTGGGCATTGTTGGTCCTCTTGGTGCCGCGGCGGCTGTCGATACGGCCCTGGCGATTGATCTCGATCCGAACGGGCCACCCTATCGGGGCCCGTTCTCACTGGCCGATCTTGTGACCCGAGGGCCGACGCTTTCGCAGTTGCAGCCGACACAGAAGGGTCCGGCTGTCCTTCGCAATGGTGGCGTGGAGCCCGGTGACGCAGAAGAGATAGTGTCGGAGCTGGTAAAGCGTTGGCCGAATGTCGTGTTGCGTTGCTCGCCCTCAGCAGAGGCAGGCGCACATGCCACGGCACTGTTGCCGCTGCTACCAGAACCATTCATGCCGAGCAGTGTCGGCACGGTCGTCTACCAGCGCATGAAGCTCGTGGCCATTCCTCCGCCGTACCACACCGTGCTGCCCGTTCCCAGATCTGGAACGATCAAGGCGCTGCTCGGTGGCACGCGCCCTCCCACACGAGATCCGTGGGTCAGGGCGTTCCGAACCGTGTGGCAGAGGGCCTAGTGCCCTGTCCCGAACGTTCCGGGACAGGGCATTAGATGGGTTCCGTCGACCGGCTCATTGCTTCCCTCGTATCGTCCGATGTTCCTCTCGATCGAGCCTCGCTGCTTGAGGCTGCCAAGAAGCTCCAGCCAACAGTTGCACCACTCGCACCAACGGGCGCTGTCGAATCGGCGGTCGACTCTCTGGTCGGACTCGGACCGTTGGAAGCGCTGGTTGCTGACGATTCGGTAAGTGACGTGCTTGTGAACTCGTACGACGACGTGTGGGTTGAGCGCTCAGGCAGACTTGAGCACACCGATGTTGTCTTCTCATCCCCCGACGAAGTGATCGCGCTTGTTCGTCGTCTGCTCACGCCGCTCGGACTGCGCATTGACGTAGCGTCCCCAGCAGTCGACGCACGCCTCGCGGACGGTTCGAGATTGCACGCCATCATCCCACCGGCATCCGTTGATGGACCAGTCGTCGCGATCCGCAGATTCTCGCCAGCGATTGGCGATCTGGCAACGCTCGTTGAACTCGGCGCTATCTCGCCAGCAGGCGCAGAGATCCTTACACACGCAGTTGTCGATCGTGACAACATCCTGATTTCTGGTGCGACGGGTGCAGGAAAGACGACTGTGCTCAACGCTCTTGCCGCTTCGATTGGTGACGGTGACCGAATCGTGACGATTGAAGACGCCGCGGAACTTTCGATCAACGGCCACGTCGTCCGTCTCGAAGCGCACCCTGCAAATATCGAAGGTGCTGGCGAGATCACGATGCGAATGTTGCTGCGCCACGCGTTGCGACTGAGGCCGGATCGCATCATCGTTGGCGAGGTACGGGGACCTGAGGCGTTTGACATGATCCAGGCGCTCAGCACTGGCCATGCCGGTTCGATGTCGACGATTCACGCCAACGGTCCTTCCGAGGCGCTCGATCGGCTCGCAATGCTTGCAGCGATGGCGCCGGAGCGCGTACCGGAATCGGTGCTCTCCCGACAGATTGCTGCGGCAGTCGGTGTTGTTGTGTTTGTGGCGAGGCGAGACGCTGTCAGACGAATCGAGTCTGTCCTTCGTGTGACGCCGGGCGGGT